>NZ_JBYSWF010000045.1:0-62296 GCF_058780865.1 Pseudomonas sp. GP01-A4 | reverse complement strand
GTCGAAACCTACATAACTCTTTGTTTACCAAGGAGTTTTCCGTTTCGACTGCGCCGGAAGTGGGGCGAATTATAGACTTCCAGAATCTGCCGTCAACACCTTTTTTCACAATACTGTCATATCGGTCAAAAAAGCCCTGAAAAGCAAAGGCCGGCCCCAAGGGGCCGGCCTTCTACTTACCGAACCTACAAGCTAGGAAAGGCAAACTGCGACGCCTCATGACTGGCCCGTTGCGGCCAGCGCTGGGTAATCGCCTTGCGACGCGTATAGAACCGCACCCCATCCGGCCCATAGGCATGCAAGTCGCCAAACAGCGAGCGCTTCCAGCCACCAAAGCTGTGATAAGCCACCGGCACCGGCAACGGCACGTTGACGCCAACCATACCCACTTCAATCTCGTCACAGAACAACCGCGCCGCCTCACCGTCACGGGTGAAGATACAGGTGCCGTTGCCGTACTCGTGATCGTTGATCAACTGCATGGCCGCTTCCAGGCTGTTCACCCGAACCACACACAGCACCGGCCCGAAGATCTCTTCTTTATAGATGCGCATCTGCGGGGTCACGCGGTCGAACAAACTGCCCCCCAGGAAGAAGCCATCTTCATTACCGGCAATACTCAGGCCACGACCATCGACGACCAACTCAGCACCCGAAGAAACGCCGTCCTCTATATAGCCACTGACTTTATCGCGCGCCTGGCCAGTGACCAGCGGCCCCATGTCCAATCCACACGTGGTGCCCGCACCAATCTTCAGCGCCTTGATCTGCGGCACCAGCTTGGCGACCAATGCGTCAGCCACCTGGTCGCCGACACACACGGCAACAGAGATCGCCATGCAACGCTCACCGCACGAACCATACGCCGCGCCCATCAAGGCACTGACAGCGTTATCGAGATCCGCATCCGGCATCAGCACCGCATGGTTCTTCGCCCCGCCCAACGCCTGTACACGCTTGCCGCGCTTGGTGGCTTCGGAATAGATGTACTCGGCGATCGGCGTCGAGCCGACAAAGCTCAACGCCTTGACTTCCGGCGCTTCGATCAGCGCATCCACCGCGCCTTTATCGCCATGCACCACACTCAGCACGCCTTTAGGCAAGCCAGCTTCCTGCAACAGTTGTGCAATCAGCAGCGTCGAGCTTGGATCACGCTCCGACGGCTTGAGGATGAAGCAGTTACCGCAGACGATCGCCAGCGGATACATCCACAACGGCACCATCGCCGGGAAGTTGAACGGCGTAATACCGGCCACCACACCCAACGGCTGGAAGTCAGACCAGGCATCGATATTCGGGCCAACGTTACGGCTGTACTCGCCCTTGAGGATTTCCGGCGCCGAGCACGCGTACTCCACGTTCTCGATCCCGCGCTTGAGTTCACCAGCCGCATCTTCCAGGGTCTTGCCATGCTCTTCGCTGATCAGCTGGGAGATACGCGCTTCGTTCTGCTCAAGCAATTGCTTGAAACGAAACATCACCTGGGCACGCTTGGCCGGTGGCGTGTTACGCCAGGCCGGGAAAGCTGCCTTGGCCGAATCGATGGCGCTTTGAATGGTTTCACGGCTGGCCAACGGCACCTGGTGAATCACCTGGCCAGTCGACGGGTTGTACACGTCGGCAGTGCGACCGTTTTCGGTGACCAATTGGCCGTTGATCAAATGCTGGATGAGGCTCATGCAGGGCTCCTGAAAAGTTGTTCTATATAGAAGGAGGAATCAGTCGATCTTGTTCAGCACTTCGCCGACCGCATCGAACAAGCGATCCAGGTCCTGCGGCTTGCTGTTGAAGGTTGGGCCGAACTGCAGGGTGTCGCCGCCAAAGCGCACGTAGAAGCCGGCTTTCCACAAGGCCATGCCCGCTTCGAACGGACGCACGATGGCATCACCATCACGCGGGGCAATCTGGATCGCACCGGCCAGGCCATAGTTACGAATGTCGATCACGTTCTTGCTGCCCTTCAGGCCGTGCAGCGCATTCTCGAAATGCGGTGCGACTTCGGCCACGCTCTGCACCAGGTTTTCCTTCTGCAGCAGGTCGAGTGCCGCCAAGCCAGCCGCGCAGGCAACCGGGTGGGCCGAGTAGGTGTAGCCGTGCGGGAACTCCACCGCGTACTCTGGCGTCGCCTGATTCATGAACGTCTGATAAATCTCGGTGCTGGCAATCACCGCGCCCATCGGGATCGCGCCGTTGGTGACTTGCTTGGCAATGCACATCAGGTCCGGGGTCACGCCGAAGCTGTCAGCACCAAACATCGAACCGGTACGACCGAAGCCGGTGATCACTTCGTCGAACACCAACAGGATGTTGTGCTGATCGCAGATCTCACGCAGACGCTTCAGGTAACCCTGCGGCGGAACCAGCACGCCGGCAGAGCCCGCCATCGGTTCAACAAACACCGCAGCGATATTCGACGCATCGTGCAACTCGATCAGCTTGAGCAGCTCGTCCGCCAAGGCAATCCCGCCCAGCTCCGGCATGCCACGGGAGAACGCATTGCTCGCCAGCAGGGTGTGAGGCAGATGGTCAACATCCATCAGCCCCTGACCAAAAATCTTACGGTTACCGTTCACGCCGCCCAGGCTGGTACCGGCGATGTTCACGCCGTGATAACCACGGGCACGGCCGATCATCTTGGTCTTGGTCGCCTGGCCTTTCAGGCGCCAGTACGCACGCACCATCTTCACCGCGGTATCGGCACACTCGGAGCCGGAGTCGGTGAAGAACACATGGTTCAGGTTACCCGGGGTCAGGTCGGTAATCTTTTCTGCCAGCTGGAACGACAACGGATGACCGTATTGGAAGCCCGGCGAGTAGTCCAACGTACCCAACTGCTTGGAGACCGCTTCCTGGATTTCCTTGCGAGTGTGCCCGGCGCCGCAGGTCCACAGACCCGACAGCGAGTCATACACCTTGCGCCCCTTGTCATCGGTCAACCAGCTGCCTTCGGCCGCCACGATCAGGCGCGGGTCACGATGGAAGTTGCGGTTGGCGGTGTACGGCATCCAGTGCGCGTCCAGCTTCAATTGGCTGGCCAGGGTGGACGGAGCGTTTTCGGGCATGTTCATGAGCAAAACCTCGCAAGGCAAAAGGCAGCGTCGGGATTGAAAAGCGTTGTTGCAGCTAAATTGCCACGGGGATAAAGTCGGTGAAATCCAACTCTTCTAACCTTCAGTCAGGCCTTCACTAAACTATGAGCAGCCGTCGACCCGACCCTCTGGCCCAAGTCAGCGACTTCGATATCCGCCTGTTGCGCATCTTTCGCAGCGTGGTGGAGTGCGGTGGCTTCTCGGCGGCGGAAACCGTACTGGGGATTGGCCGCTCGGCCATCAGCCAGCAAATGAGTGATCTTGAACAGCGCCTTGGCCTGCGCCTGTGCCAACGCGGGCGGGCGGGTTTTTCCCTGACCGAAGAAGGACGCGAGGTGTACCAGTCGGCGTTGCAGCTGCTCAGCGCCCTGGAAAGTTTTCGCACCGAGGTCAACGGCCTGCACCAACACTTGCGCGGCGAACTGATCATCGGCCTGACCGACAACCTGGTCACCCTGCCCCACATGCGCATCACCCACGCCCTGGCACAGTTGAAGGAACGCGGCCCGGATGTACAGATCCAGATCCGCATGATCGCCCCCAATGAAGTCGAACAAGGGGTGCTCGACGGCCGCCTGCATGTCGGCGTAGTCCCCCAGGCCAGCGCCTTGTCGGGACTTGAATACCAGCCGCTGTACAGCGAACGCTCGCTGCTCTATTGCGCAGTGGGCCACCCGCTGTTTTACGCCGACGACAAGCAACTGGACGACGACCGCGTCAACAGCCAGGACGCCATCGCCCCGACCTTCCGCCTGCCCGCGGATATCCAGGCGCACTACCAGGCACTCAATTGCACCGCCAGTGCCTCGGACCGCGAGGGCATGGCCTTCCTGATCCTGACCGGCCGCTACATCGGCTACCTGCCCGACCACTACGCCAGCCTGTGGGTACAACAAGGCCGACTGCGCGCGCTGAAACCGGCTACACGTTTTTACGATTTGAGCCTCGCTTCGGTCACGCGCAAGGGCCGTCGCCCTCACTTGGTGCTGGAAAGCTTCCTCGAAAGTCTGGCCGCAACGCGCTAACACGGGCCTTACATAAAAACCTGAGCAACTGGACAGCTTTTTGCAAGACAAGGGGATCTCGAACCGTCAGCCATGAGTTCCCCGCCATGCCGCCAGAATCCAACACCCCCAGCGACCTGATCTACGGCCTCAACGATCGGCCCAAACCTTTGCCTGCATTGCTTGCCGCGTTGCAGCATGTGTTGGCTGCCTTCGTCGGCATCATCACCCCGCCGCTGATCATCGGCTCTACCCTGGGCCTGACCGCCCACCTGCCCTACCTGATCAGCATGGCATTGATGGTTTCCGGTGTGGGCACCTTCATCCAGGCGCGCAGGCCGTTTGGCATTGGCGCCGGGATGATCTGCCTGCAAGGCACCAGCTTCGCGTTTCTCGGCGCCGTATTGTCGGCCGGGTTTCTGGTCAAGCAACGCGGCGGCAGCCCGGAAGACATCCTGGCGATGATTTTCGGTATCTGCTTCTTCGGCGCCGCAGTGCAGGTCGTGTTGAGCCGTTTCATCGGTCAGCTCAAAAGGGTAATCACGCCGCTGGTGACCGGCATCGTCATCACACTGATCGGCATCAGCCTGATCAAGGTCGGCATCACTGACCTTGGAGGCGGCTTCAATGCCCCGGACTTCGGCGCGCCAACCAACCTGGCACTCGGCCTGTTCGTGGTACTGACCATCATCCTGCTGAACCGCTCGAACACGCCATGGGTACGGCTCTCCGCCATTATCATCGGCCTCGCACTGGGCAGCCTCGCCGCCTGGTTCAGCGGCAAATTGGTGCCCCAAGCCTTGCCTGACTTGCCATTGATCAGCCTGCCTACACCGTTCCACTTCGGTTTCAACTTCGATTGGAGCGCTTTCCTGCCGGTAGCACTGATTTATCTGATCAGCACCATCGAAACCGTCGGCGACCTCACTGCCAATTGCATGATCGCCCGCCAGCCCATCAGCGGCCCTTCCTATATAAGCCGACTCAAGGGTGGCGTACTGGGAGATGGCATCAGTTGCATGATCGCAGCCACCTTCAGTGCCTTTCCCAACACCACATTCGCCCAGAACAACGGCGTGATCCAGCTGACCGGCGTGGCCAGCCGTTACGTCGGCTTGTACATCGGCGCGGTACTGTTTTGCCTCGGGCTGTTTCCGTTGATTGGTGCGGTGCTGCAGCAAATCCCCAAGCCGGTGCTGGGCGGCGCAACCCTGGTGATGTTCGGCAGCGTAGCGGCGGCCGGCGTGCGCATTCTCGCCCAGGCCCCGCTGGATCGGCGCAGCATGCTGATCATCGCCACCTCGTTCGGCGTCGGCCTGGGGATCGCGGCGCAACCGAACCTGCTGCACCTGATGCCAACCCTGGTGCAGAACCTGTTCGACTCGGCCATCACCAGCGGCGGCCTGACCGCCATCGTATTGTGCCTGCTGCTACCTGAAGCCAAGGCTCCCGTGGATGCCGCAAACCGGACCCTGGAAAGCGACACTCTGGAGCCGCTTTAAGGGTTTTATCGTATCGGGACTTGTCTGGGGCTTGAGGGTGGGTTATCTGTGCACACGTCGCCTTCATCGATCTGCACGGAAACCTCCATGAGCCTCGAAGTTCCTGCCCACAGCAACCACGCCGGAAAACCTGCAAGCCGCATTCGCCAAAAGAACGAACAAGCGATTTTGCAGGCCGCCGAAGACGAGTTCGCCCGTCATGGCTACAAAGGCACCAGCATGAACACCATCGCGGCGAGTGCCGGGTTGCCGAAAGCCAACTTGCACTACTACTTCACCAACAAGCTGGGCCTGTACATCGCGGTGCTCAGCAACATCCTCGAATTGTGGGACAGCACCTTCAACACCCTGACCGCCGAGGATGACCCGGCGGCCGCCCTGACCCGCTATATCCGCACCAAGATGGAATTCTCCCGGCGCCAGCCACAAGCCTCGCGGATCTTCGCGATGGAGATCATCAGCGGCGGTGAGTGCCTGACCGAATATTTCAGCCAGGACTACCGCGCCTGGTTCAGCGGCCGTGCGGCGGTATTCCAGGCCTGGATCGACGCCGGCAAGATGGACCCTATCGACCCGGTGCACCTGATCTTCCTGCTGTGGGGCAGCACCCAGCATTACGCCGACTTTGCCACCCAGATCTGCCGCGTGACCGGGCGCACCAAGCTGACCAAGCAGGACATGGAAGACGCCGGCACCAACCTTATCCACATCATTCTCAAAGGCTGTGGCATCAAGCCGGCCCTCTAAACGAAGTTACCCATGCCTTTCACGCTTACCGGCCTTTGCGAGTTTCGCGAAGAAATTCGCAAAAGCCGCTTCATTACCCTCGCCGCCCCGATCAGCAGCCCCCAGGACGCCCAGGCCTTCATCGACCAGCACAGCGACCTGAACGCCACGCACAACTGCTGGGCCTGGAAACTCGGCGATCAATACCGCAGCAACGACGACGGCGAACCCGGCGGCACGGCCGGGCGCCCGATCCTGGCCGCGATCGAAGCGCAGGATTGCGACCAGGTCGTGGTGCTGGTGATCCGCTGGTACGGCGGCATCCAACTGGGCACCGGCGGCCTGGCCCGCGCCTATGGCGGCGGCGCGAACAAATGCCTGCAAGCCGCCGAACGCGTCGAGCTGATCAAACGGGTGCCGCTGAGCTGCTCCTGTGGTTTTGCCGAGCTGCAGTTGGTGAAGCTGCGAGTGGCCGAACTGGGTGGGCTGGTGATGGAAGAAACCTTCACCGCCAATGGCGTCGACCTGCAGCTGGCCCTCGGCGAGGCACATATCGACACCCTGCAAGCGCAGCTCGCCGACCTGAGTCGCGGGCGCATTCTGCTGGAGCGCTGAAACTGCCCACATCTACTGTGCACCTGCCTGTGGATAACCTGAGCACACTCGCCTGTAACCCTTCTGTCACAAGGGTTTCAGGCGGTTGTACAGTTTTTGTTCAAGGCACTGCACGAAAGTATTAATCCAGCTCAAAAACAGTCAGTTAGGCGGGTTATGTCCTTTAGAACAAAGGGCCACAGCGCTTATATCCACCGGTCACGCTTGCGCACAATTACTGTGGAGCAACCTGTGGATAACCCGTGCAAGAGTCACCCCGCAGCAGAGCCTGCAACGTTCCGGCACAACTGAGCATTTTTTGATCAACTTGTTACTCGGCGCACCGGTATCAACTGAGCCACCGCCCACAGCACTTCAAACACCACGACAATCACCAATACAGTACTGGCACCATGGGCCAGCGCGTAGATCTGCCAGGTGGCAAACAGCACTCGGCCGGCGGCGTCGTAGCGGCCAAAGATCGCTTGTGGGTCGCGGATTCGCAGCACCGACCACACGCAGACAATCGAGCCCATCAGGTTCGCCATCAACATATGCACAGGCGCGAACGGCGGCAGCTCGCCGGGCAGGTTCAACGCCACCAGGGCGTTATGCAGCAGGACAAACGTCCAGGGTGTGACCAGTGCGGCGGTGACAATCAGGTCGTACCAACCGCTGGCCCGAACCAGTCGACGGTATTGGTGTGCGGTCCACATAGCCGTAAGCTCCTTAAATTCAAGAAGCCAGCAGGCTAAAGCCTGGAGTATACTCCAGGGTCAAGCCCCCTTGAGCCCTCTACATGCGTATCGGCGAATTAGCCCAGGCCAGCCAGGTCAGTCGCGACACCCTGCGTTTCTACGAGCAACGCGGGCTGATTGCCGCGCAACGCAGTGCCAACGGTTACCGTGACTACCCCGCCGACATGGTGCAACTGGTGCTGTACATCAAGACCGCCCAGCGCCTGGGCTTCAGCCTGGGTGAAATCGGCAACAGCGTCGGCGCATTATGGCAAGCTCCAGACCCCGACAGCGCCGTGACCCAGCTCCTGCAAGACAAGCTCAACCTGATCGAAACCCGCATCGCCGAACTCGACCAACTGCGCCAGGAGTTGCAGCAAAGGCTCGGCCAGCGTTGTCCACTGAACCCGTGAACCTCCACCGTCAAAGGAAGCCATTCATGTCCACTTCAAAAACCGCACTGATTATCGGCGCCTCCCGGGGCCTGGGCCTTGGCCTGGCCAAGCAACTGCTGACGGACGGCTGGGAGGTGACCGCCACCGTGCGCGACCCGCAAAAGGCCGATGCCTTGAAGGCCTTGGGCGAGGTGCAAATCGAAAAGCTCGACATGGATGACCAGCAGGCGGTAATCGCCCTCAGCCAGCGCCTCAAGGAAAAAACCTTCGACCTGCTGTTCGTCAACGCAGGTGTCAAAGGCCCGGCCAACCAGGAACCGGGCCACGCCACCCTGGCTGAAGTCGGCCAACTGTTTTTCACCAACGCCGTGGCGCCGATCAACCTGGCCCAGCGTTTTGTCGGGCAGATCCGCCCAGGCACCGGCGTGCTGGCCTTCATGAGTTCGATCCTGGGCAGTGTCACCATTCCCGACGGCTCGGACCTGGCGCTGTACAAGGCCAGCAAGGCCGCCCTCAACTCCATGACCAACAGCTTCGTCACCCAATTGGGCGATCAGAAACTGACCGTGCTGTCGTTGCACCCGGGCTGGGTGAAAACCGACATGGGTGGCGAAAACGCCCACATCGACGTGCCCACCAGCGTGCGCGGCCTGGTTGACCAGGTGAATGCCTACACCGGCAAGGGCGGCCATCACTTTGTGGACTACAAGGGCGACACCATCGCCTGGTAAAAAAACCGGGATCGTTATCGGCCGATTGCCGTCGATAACGATCCACACGTAAACTGCGCACCTCGCCCTCCCCGGCGACCCTGGATCAGCAGACAGGGCAACACTGAGCTGGCAAACCTGAACCCATCATTCAGAGGAGCCGGCCAATGCCTGCGACCCGTATCTGGTTAAAAAACCCCCTCGCGATTTTCACTGCCAATGGCCTCGACGCCCGTGGCGGCCTGGTGCTGCAAGACGGTGTGATCACCGAAGTGCTGGGCTGGGGCCAAGAACCCTCCGTGCCCTGTGGGCAAGTCTTTGATGCCCGCGAGCATGTGGTGCTTCCGGGGCTGATCAACACCCACCATCACTTCTATCAAACCCTGACCCGCGCCTGGGCGCCGGTGGTCAACCAGCCGCTGTTTCCCTGGCTGAAAACCCTGTATCCGGTCTGGGCCCGACTCACCCCGGAAAAACTCGCGCTGGCGAGCAAAGTGGCCCTGGCCGAACTGCTGCTCTCGGGCTGCACCACGGCGGCAGACCACCACTACCTGTTCCCTGACGGCCTGGAACAGGCGATCGACGTGCAGGTCGACAGCGTGCGCGAACTGGGCATGCGCGCCATGCTCACCCGCGGCTCCATGAGCCTGGGCGAGGCCGACGGCGGGCTGCCACCGCAACAAACCGTGCAGCAAGGCGAAGTGATTCTGGAAGACAGCCGCCGCCTGATCCGCCAGTACCACGAGCGCGGTGACGGCGCACAAATCCAGATCGCCCTGGCGCCCTGCTCGCCGTTTTCCGTTACCCCGGAAATCATGGAAGCCAGCGCCGAGCTGGCCAACAACCTCGACGTGCGCCTGCATACCCACCTGGCGGAAACCCTCGACGAAGAAGACTTCTGCCTGCAGCGTTTCGGCCTGCGCACCGTGGATTACCTCGACAGCGTCGGCTGGCTAGGCCCGCGCACGTGGCTGGCCCACGGGATTCACTTCAACCCGGAAGAAATCGCACGCCTCGGAGCTGCCGGTACCGGCATCTGCCATTGCCCGAGCTCGAACATGCGCCTGGCTTCCGGGATATGCCCAACGCTGGACCTGCTGGCCGCCGGCGCACCGATTGGCCTGGGGGTGGACGGTTCGGCATCCAATGATGCATCGAACATGATCCTCGAAACGCGCCAGGCCCTGTACATCCAGCGCCTGCGTTACGGGGCAGAGAAGATCACCCCGGAACGGGTGTTGGGTTGGGCGACAAAAGGTTCGGCGCAGTTACTCGGTCGCAGCGACATCGGCGAACTGGCCGTAGGCAAACAGGCCGACCTGGCGTTGTTCAAGCTCGATGAACTGCGCTTCTCCGGCAGCCATGACCCGATCTCGGCGCTGCTGCTGTGTGGCGCCGACCGAGCGGACCGGGTGATGGTCGGCGGCAAATGGCGGGTGATCGACGGGCAGGTCGAGGGCCTGGACCTGAAAGGCTTGATTGCCGATCACAGCCAGGCGGCACGGGAACTGATCAACCGGACTTAACTGAAGAAACACTTTTCAAATGTGGGAGCGGGCTTGCTCGCGAATGCGTTGGGTCAGTCAACATATCTGGCGACTGACACTCCGTATTCGCGAGCAAGCCCGCTCCCACACAAGCCCGGTTTCCACAATTATTTCTGCGGTGTTTTCAGGATTGGTTACAGTCCAAGCAGCGACAGCATGATAAACGTCGCAAACAACACAAAATGGGTCATCCCTTCGATGGCGTTGGTTTCGCCATCGTTGAGGTTGATCGCGCTGACAATCAACGTGATAAACACCATCACGGTCTGCACCGGCGTCATCGCCATCTGAAACGGCTGGCCGGTGTACAAGGCCATGGCTTCCATCACCGGCACGGTCAAAATCACCGTCGACAGAGAAGCCCCCAGCGCGATGTTCACCACCGACTGCATGCGGTTGGCCAGCGCTGCGCGCAACGCCGTCAAAATCTCCGGGGCGGCGGAAATCGCGGCCACGATGATCGCCGTGATCACGGGTGGGGCACCCGTTCCTTCCAGGCCCAGGTCGAGGGTCTTGGACATCACCTCGGCCAACGCGCCAATCACGATCACGCCAAACACCAGCGTCCCGATGGAAAACGCCAGGTTGATCGGCGGCGACTCTTCTTCCGGCTGTTTCTTGCGGCGTTTTTCCGGGTAGCTGTAGCTGAAGAAATAACTGTGGGGCCCCACCTGCATCCGCAGGAACAACGTGTAGAGCACTACCATCGCGCCGATGGTGAAGGCCGAGTAAATTTTCCAGTCGGCCTCGGGGATAAATTCCGGCACCACCATCGACACACCCATGGCGGTAAGGATCATCACGCTGTAGGTGCGCGCCGAATCGTCGTTGTAGGACTGTTCACCATGCTTGATGCCGCCCATCAGTGCAGCCAGGCCGAGGATGCCGTTGATGTCGAGCATCACCGCCGAATAAATGGTGTCGCGCACCAGGGTCGGCGAGGGCTCGTTGCTCATCATGATCGCCAGGATCACCACTTCCACCAGCACGGCGGCGAGGGTCAGGATCATGGTGCCGTAGGGGTCGCCGACCTTTTCCGCCAGTTGCTCGGCGTGATGGGCCACGCGCATCGAGGCCACGACGATAAAGCCGATCAGCGCTATGCCAGCCAACAGCGCCACCATCTGCCCGCTGTGCAGCATCCAGTGCTCCAGCGGGTAGGCAGCGATGGCGGCAATCAGCGCCAGCAGCATGAATTTTTCTTGCTTGATAGATGTGAGCATTGCAGGCCTTTTGAACGCGGCGAATCCGTCATTGATGGGGTACAGACTGCACCGCGCCGCTAACGTTTCGTTACACCTTAGTTCATGCACTGCTTGCACGGTGCCTGTGGATGCTCACCGCTTGGTCAGGTTTTGCCGATTATTTCGGCGTGCGCCTGTAGAATGCCGCCATTGCACCTGATGAGAATTTATAAATGTACGATTGGCTCAACGCCCTGCCCAAGGCTGAATTGCACCTGCACCTGGAAGGCTCGCTGGAGCCTGAGCTGCTGTTCGCCCTGGCCGAACGCAACAAGATCGCGCTGCCGTGGAACGACGTCGAAACCCTGCGCAAGGCCTACGCCTTCAACAACCTGCAAGAGTTTCTCGACCTCTACTACAAGGGCGCCGATGTACTGCGCACTTCCCAGGATTTCTACGACCTGACCTGGGCCTACCTGCTGCGCTGCAAGGCGCAGAACGTGATCCACACCGAACCGTTCTTCGACCCACAGACCCACACCGACCGTGGCGTACCGTTCGAAGTGGTGCTCAACGGCATTGCCGCCGCCTTGAAAGACGGCGAGCAACAACTGGGCATCACCAGCGGTTTGATCTTGAGCTTCCTGCGCCACTTGAGCGAAGAAGAGGCCGAAAAAACCCTCGACCAGGCACTGCCATTCCGTGATGCGTTTGTTGCCGTGGGCCTGGACAGCTCGGAAATGGGCCACCCACCGAGCAAGTTCCAGCGCGTGTTTGATCGTGCCCGTCACGAAGGTTTCCTGACCGTCGCCCACGCCGGTGAAGAAGGCCCGCCGGAGTACATCTGGGAAGCCATCGACCTGCTGAAGATCCAGCGTATCGACCATGGCGTACGCGCCATTGAAGACGAGCGCCTGATGCAGCGGATCATCGACGAACAGATCCCGCTGACGGTGTGCCCGTTGTCCAACACCAAGCTCTGCGTGTTCGACGACATGTCCCAGCACAACATCCTCGACATGCTTGAGCGTGGGGTGAAAGTGACGGTGAACTCGGACGATCCGGCGTACTTCGGCGGTTATGTCACCGAGAACTTCCATGCGCTGTACACCTCGCTGGGCATGACCCAGGACCAGGCCAAGCGCCTGGCGCAAAACAGCCTGGATGCACGGTTGGTCAAGCCTTAATCAGCGACCGGTCTGGCGAGCCGGGCAATTTCCAGTTGCCCGGCTTCACTGACCTGCAACGCCTGGGACTCATTGATCACGCTGACCCAGTTCGACTGCAGGCACAACTGCAACAACGCGGCCCCCAACGCACCACCCAGGTGTGGCTGCTGTTCGCTCCAATCAAAACAATCGCACACGATCGGCTGAGCCAGTGCCTGGGTAAAAATCCCCAGCGCTGCGAGTTTGCGCGCACCTGACGGCGTCACGTCCGTACGCTGTTCCGCGCGCTCGATCCACCCGGCCGCCATCATCCGTTGATACAAACCCGCTGCCAGCTCGCCCCCCAGGTGACCATGGCACAGCCGCGCTCGCCGTAAAGCCGCAGGCGCAGTCAATGACCGCGAATGAATGGGCGTGCTGCGGGCGACGCTGGCCATCGTGGTGCAGGCCAATGCATCCACGGCGGCCGCCACATCGGCGGCGGCCACCCGGAAAAAGCGTTTGCCCCTGCGGGCTTCGACACGCAACAGGCCACCGGCCGTCAATCGCGTCAGATGCGCATTCGCCGAGGCCGATGACAGCCCGGCAAGTGCCGCCAATTCATCGGAGGGTTTGGCCGAGCCGTCCATCAATGCCCACACCATCGCGGTGCGTTTCGGGTCGGCCAGCAAGGTGGCGATCTGACTGATGCAAGGTGCCTGTTCCATGTGCTCATTCACTCCCTGTTGAATCATTTGTCTGCTGCGTCTGGCGGAAAAGTATAAGCGTGAAAACGCCGGGTTCCGTGCCGTCTTACAGCGCAACCAAGGACAGAAGCTGAAGGAAATTTCCCGATATCCCCGGGGTTATGGTGTAGAAGCTGATCGCTCCGGCAATTGCGCAGTCAATGTCGCACAACGGGCAACGAGCATTTCCCGCAGAAGATTGATCGGCTTGCTCAGTTGCGCGCGATGGGCACACAACAGATTGAGCGGCGTACGTTCGCCCCGCAGCTCCGGCAGGATCAGCCGCAGGCGCCCCGCCAGCACATCCGAGCTGACATCCAGCCAGGACTTGTAGGCGATACCTACCCCCGCCACCGCCCAGCGTCGCACCACATCGGCATCATCACTGAAGCGGTCGCCCGTCACCGTCAGGCCGACATCACGCTTGCCATCGTTAAACCCCCAATGGTCATGCACCCGGCTGCCGAGCATGTACAGCAGGCAATTGTGCTGAGTCAGTTGCTCCAGGTGGCGCGGCTCGCCGTGCCGCGCCAGATAGCTGGGAGCAGCGCAGAGCACGCGGCAGTTGTCCGGGGCGATGGGCAACGCGATCAGGCTGGAGTCTTCGGGTTCGCCGTAGCGCAGGGCGATATCCACCGGCTGGCGGAACAGGTCGGCAATCCGGTCGCCCAACAACAGGCGTACGCTCAGGTCGGGGTATTCGCGCTGGAACTCATCGAGCCAGGGCAACAACTGGTTACGGCCAAAGTCCGACGGCGCCGAGAGTTGAAGCACCCCGCTGACCTGATCCTGGCCGCTGGCCAACAATCGTCGGCCTTCATCCAGGCTGCTCAAGGCGGCCCGGGCGTATTCCAGGAAGCCTTCGCCCTCGGCCGTCAGGCGCAGGCTGCGGGTGGAACGCGCCAACAACCGTGCGCCCAACTGCTGCTCGATGCGCTTCAACGCCGCGCTGGCCACCGCCGCCGACATGTCCATCACCCGTGCTGCCGCCGAAAGGCTGCCCAGGTCTGCCGCACGCACAAACAACTGCAAGTCATCAAAACGCAGCACGCCGACCGCCCATTATCAAAAAAGCATTGAAAGAGACTGCTCTTTTAGCGGGTTTTATCTTCCAGAGAAATAGCCAATCATCTGTCCATCCCGTTCATCACGTGTCTGGAGTCGAATATGTCTGCTGCCTTTAACGTCATCGCCACGCTGATCGCCAAACCCGGCCAACAGGCCACCCTGGAAACCCTGCTGCGCGAGCTGCTGGAACCGACCCGCATCGAAGCCGGCTGCCAGCAGTACGACCTGCACCAGGACCTGCAACACCCCGAGACCTTCTACATGCTCGAACGCTGGAGTGACGACGCCGCGCTGGCCGACCACGACCAGAGCGCGCATATCCAGAATTTCCGCACCAAGGCTGCCGACGTGCTTGAGCATTTCGAACTCAAGCGCCTGAAGTTTATTGCCTGATCAACCGCCCCCTTTTTGGAAACCATCATGAAAGCCATCGCCTACTACGCCGCACTGCCGATCAACGATCCAAAATCCCTGCAAGACATCGAACTGCCCGAACCGGTCGCCGGCCCCCGCGACCTGCTGGTGGAAGTCAAAGCCATCTCGGTGAACCCGGTGGACACCAAGGTGCGCCAGAACGTCGCCCCGGAAAACGGCGCGGCCAAAGTGCTGGGCTGGGACGTGGCCGGTGTGGTCAAGGCCGTGGGCAGCGAAGTCAGCCTGTTCAAGGTCGGCGACAAGGTGTTCTACGCCGGCTCCCTGGTACGCCCCGGCGGCAACAGCGAACTGCACACTGTCGATGAGCGCATCGTCGGCCATATGCCGAAAACCCTGGGTTTTGCCGACGCTGCTGCACTGCCGCTGACCGCCATCACCGCCTGGGAATTGCTCTTCGAACGCCTGCAAGTGCGTGAAGGCAAGGCCGATGAAGGCCAGAGCCTGCTGATTGTCGGTGCTTCGGGTGGTGTGGGATCGATCCTGACCCAACTGGCGAAACAGCTCACCGGCCTGAAAGTCATCGGCACCGCCTCCCGTCCTGAAACCCAGGCATGGGCCAAGGACCTGGGCGCCGACCTGGTGATCGACCACAGCAAACCGTTGAGCGAAGAGCTGAAAAACGCCGGCCATCCGCAGGTGAACTACGTCGCCAGCCTGACCCAGACCGACCAGCACCTGGACCAACTGGTGGAAGCGCTGATTCCCCAGGGCAAACTGGCGCTGATCGACGATCCCAAGGCATTGGACGTAAGCAAGCTCAAGCGCAAGAGCCTGTCGCTGCATTGGGAGTTCATGTACACCCGTTCGATGTTCGAGACCAGCGACATGATCGAGCAGCACAACCTGCTCAATCGCGTCGCCGAACTGATCGACGCCGGTACTCTGAAAACCACCGTGGGCGAGCACTTTGGCGTGATCAACGCGGCTAACCTGCGCCGCGCCCACGAACTGCTGGAAAGCGGCAAGGCCAAGGGCAAGATCGTGCTGGAAGGGTTCTAACGAAAGGTTCTGTCAGTGTCGTCTGTTATTCATGTGAGTAATGGACGACACCGCTAGTCAGAGACTTGATCCTTGTCATATTTGTGAGCGTATTCGGGTTTATATTGGCCGCCTTTGCCACGCAATTTACGTGAGGAAGTCAGCAATGAAGATCCTGATAAAAGCGCTAGCAAGATCCGAAGGCAACAAATGGCAGGTCCGTCTCGACCAGAACGCCTTTACCTTCCGCAGTGAGGCCGAGGCCCGCGCGTTTGCCGACACCCTGCAAACCCGTATCCAGGCGCCTCACCGATTCCCCGAAAGCCAGCAGCGCTCTGCTGGCTGATCCTGATCAGTCCGCCGCTTGCAGTGCCCGTTGGCGCTGCAGGCGCCGGGTCAGCATCGCGAACGTTACGGCCAATACGCCACACAAGCTGATGACCATTGCCATCGGCATCGCCGTGCCGTCGTGCAGCACGCCGACCAACGACGCTGCGCCTGCGGCCACACCAAACTGAATGCAGCCGAGCAACGCCGACGCGCTGCCCGCCCGAGCGCCCTGCCCGCTCATGGCGCAGGCCGAGGTATTGGGCAAAATGCAGCCCAGGCTGGCGATGCAGATAAACAGCGGTACCAGCAGTGGCCACAAAGCGTCCGTACGCAGCGCAGTAATTGCCAGCAACGACAGACCCGCCGCCAGGTAAACCCACACCGTGCGCGACAGCAAAAATGCCGGACCACGCGACGCGAGCAAACGCGCATTGACCTGTGCCACCAGGATAAAGCCCGCGGCATTCGAGCCGAATACCCAGCCATAGTGTTCGGCGGGCACGCCATAAAGCTTGATAAAGACGAAGGGCGAGCCCGCGATGTAGGCAAACATACCGGCAATCGAGATGCCGCCGGTCAAGGCATAGCCCAGGTACACCCGGTCCGACAGCAACCGGCCGTACTGGCGCAGTGCGCCTGACAGCGGCTGGCGCGGTTGATGGGCCGGGAAGCTTTCCGGCAGCCCGACTGCTACCGCAATGGCCGCCATCACACTGAACACCGTCAGCGCCAGGAAGATCGACTGCCAGCCCCAGACGCCAACCATCACCCCGCCCGCCAGCGGCGCGAGGATCGGCGCCAGCCCGGTGACCAGCATCAGTTGGGAAAACACCTTGGCCGAGCCCACCGCGTCGCATTTATCGCTGACCACCGCCCGCGAGATCACCATGCCCGCGCAGCCGCCCAGGGCCTGGACGAAACGCGCGCCGATCAGCCATTCCAGGGACGGCGCGTACGCACAGGCGAAGGACGCCAGGGTAAACAGGGTGACGCCGCTGAGCAGCGGCCCGCGCCGGCCAAAACGGTCTGCCAGCGGTCCATAGATCAACTGGCCGATCGCCAGGCCCGTGAAGTACACGGCCAAGGTCAGCTGAATATGTTTTTCGTCGGTGCCGAATGCCACGGCCATGGCCGGGAAACCCGGCAGGTAGAAGTCGATGGCCAGCGGCGCGAACGCGCTCAAGGCCCCCAAGATCAGGATTATACGAAGGTTCATCAGGCACCCAGGTGAGTCGGCAGCCCAACAGTCTAGCCGGGCTCGGGTGCCTTGAACATTAAGTTAGCTCGCTAACTATTCAAAAAGTCAGGCGAGCTTGGCGCTGTAGCCTTCTTCACTGATCAGGTTGATCACCTCTGCCGGCGACAGCAGGCTGCTTTCCACGCCGACTTCCTTTGTCGCGAGGTCGACGCGCACGCTGGCCGCCGGGTCCTTATCCTGCACCGCCTGGGTTACTGAGCGGACACAGTGGCCGCAGGTCATTCCTTCAACGCTGAATACTTGCATGACATGACTCCTTTAATGAGGTTGCCCGCAGTGTTGACCTTGCCACGATGGCAAGGTCAAGTTCTGAAAACATCGGCCGGGCTGGCATTCATTCGCGCCCTCGGCCAAGCTGCACTTATCCACGATGTGAACCTCGGAGAATTCGCCATGCGCTGGTCATTTTTTGGCCTTGTCAGCCTGATGGGCTTTTTTGCTGCTGTGCCACCGGCCAGCGCAGATGAAGATTATGCGGTGCTGATCATTTCCCGGGAGCGCCTGGAAGTGCCGACCAACTGCGAGATTGGCTTGTACATTCAGGACCAGTTGGCCGGGCGGCTGTTCCAGGAGCAGGCCACCTCCTTCAACTTGCCGGCCGGGAATGTGTCGTTGCGCCTGAAGTTGTTACCGGGGCAATCCCAGGGTTGCTTGCCGGGCATGCTCGCGCCACCTGCGCAAAACATCACGTTGAAGGCGGGTGACGTGCGCAAGTTGCGTATCGCGCAAGGGCCGGACGGCATGTACCTGAAACCGGCCGCATTGGAATACTGAAACATTGATCTAACGCCTTGACCTTCCCCACAGGTCAAGGTTGATCCTAGGGGCAATCTCTCCTGGAGTACTGCCCATGAACGGATCCACCACCTTCGACCTGCCGATCAGCGGCATGACCTGCGCCAGCTGCGCCGGGCGGGTTGAACGGGCACTGGGCAAAGTGCCCGGGGTGCAAAGTGTCAGCGTCAACCTGGCCAACGAACGCGCCCACATTGAAGTGCTCGGCCAGATGGACCCCGGCGTCCTGATCGCCGCCGTCGACAAGGCCGGCTACACCGCCACCCTGCCCCAAAGCGAAACCGCCACCCAGGCCAGCCAGGAACAACGCCTGAGCCATGAACGCTGGTCGCTGCTGCTGGCAATTCTGCTCGCCGCGCCGTTGGTGCTGCCGATGCTGGTGCAACCGTTAGGGCTGCACTGGATGCTCCCGGCCTGGGTGCAATTTGCCCTGGCCACCCCGGTGCAATTCATCTTCGGTGCGCGCTTCTATATCGCGGCCTGGAAAGCCGTGCGCGCCGGAGCGGGCAATATGGACCTGTTGGTCGCCATCGGCACCAGCGCCGGTTACGGCCTGAGTATCTATGAATGGCTCACGGCGTCCGCCGGCACAATGCCCCACCTGTATTTCGAAGCCTCGGCGGTGGTGATCGCCCTGGTGCTGCTGGGCAAATATTTGGAAAGCCGCGCCAAGCGCCAGACCGCCAGTGCCATCCGCGCTCTGGAAGCCTTGCGCCCCGAGCGGGCGATTCAAGTAATCGACGGCCGCGAGCAGGACGTCGCCATCACCGCCCTCAAGCTGAATGACCTGGTGCTGGTCAAACCCGGCGAACGCTTCCCGGTGGACGGCGAAGTGGTCGAAGGCCAAAGCCACGCCGACGAAGCCTTGATCAGCGGTGAAAGCCTGCCGGTGCCGAAGCAGCCTGGCGACGCAGTCACCGGCGGCGCCATCAATGGCGAAGGCCGGCTGCTGGTGCGTACCCTGGCCCTCGGCGCGGAAAGCGTGCTGGCGCGGATCATCCGCCTGGTGGAAGACGCCCAGGCCGCCAAGGCACCGATCCAGAAACTGGTGGATAAAGTCAGCCAGGTGTTCGTGCCGGTGGTGCTGGTGCTGGCCTTGGCCACGCTGGTCGGCTGGTGGCTGTATGGCGCACCGCTGGAAGTCGCGCTGATCAATGCCGTGACCGTATTGGTGATCGCCTGCCCTTGCGCCCTTGGCCTGGCCACACCTACCGCCATCATGGCCGGTACCGGCGTTGCCGCCCGCCACGGCATCCTGATCAAGGACGCCGAAGCCCTGGAGCGCGCCCATGAAGTCAGCGCCGTGGTGTTCGACAAGACCGGCACCCTGACCTCCGGCGCACCAAAAATTGCGCACCTGGCCGCCATTGACGGCAATCAAGGAGCGCTCCTGCAACAGGCCGGCGCGCTGCAGCGCGGCAGTGAACACCCATTGGCCAAGGCGGTGCTGGATGCCTGTGCCGAACAAGGTTTGAACGTCGCGGATGTCAGCGCCAGCCAGTCCCTTACCGGGCGTGGCATTGCAGGCACCCTAGATGGCCGGCAACTGGCGCTGGGCAACCGTCGCCTGCTGGAAGAAACCGGCTTGAGCACCGGTGATCTCGCCGATTCGGCCAGTGCGTGGGAGGCCGAAGGCCGCACCTTGTCCTGGCTGATCGAGCAAGGCCCGCAGCCCCGCGTGCTGGGTTTGTTTGCCTTCGGTGACACGCTTAAACCGGGCGCCCTGCAAGCGATACAAGCACTCAAGGCTCGGCATATCAGCAGCCACCTGCTGACCGGCGATAACCGTGGCAGCGCCCGCGTGGTGGCCGAAGCCCTGGGCATCGATGACGTGCACGCCGAGGTGTTGCCTGCGGACAAGGCGGCTACCGTCGCCGAGCTGAAAAAGACCGGCGTGGTGGCAATGGTCGGCGACGGCATCAACGACGCACCGGCCCTGGCCGCGGCCGACATCGGCATCGCCATGGGCGGCGGTACCGACGTGGCGATGCACGCGGCAGGTATTACCCTGATGCGCGGCGATCCACGGCTGGTGCCGGCAGCCCTGGAAATAAGCCGCAAGACCTATGCGAAAATTCGACAGAATCTGTTCTGGGCCTTTGTGTATAACTTGATCGGCATTCCGCTGGCGGCGTTCGGCCTGCTCAACCCGGTGATGGCTGGCGCGGCCATGGCCCTGTCCAGTGTCAGCGTGGTGAGCAACGCACTGCTGTTGAAAACCTGGAAACCCAAGGACCTGGAGGACGAGCGTCCATGAACATCGGCCAAGCAGCACGCCAAAGCGGCCTGAGCGCGAAGATGATTCGTTACTACGAGTCCATCGGCTTGCTGAAAGCCGCCCATCGCACCGACAGCGGCTACCGCATTTATGGCGCCGATGACTTGCACACCCTCGCGTTTATCAAGCGTTCGCGGGACCTGGGGTTTTCCCTGGAAGAGGTCGGCAAGTTGCTGACGCTGTGGCAGGACCGGGGACGCGCGAGTGCCGACGTCAAGGCGCTGGCCCGCCAGCATATCGATGAGCTGAACCAGAAGATCCTCGAGTTGGGGCAGTTGCGCGACACGTTGCAGGACCTGGTGGAACACTGCCAGGGCGATCATCGGCCGGATTGCCCGATTCTCAAGGAGTTGGCGTCGGGCAGTTGTTGCACCTGAGCAAGTTTAACCAGGCATGCACGGAACCTAATGTGGGAGCGGGCTTGCTCGCGAATGCGGAGTGTCAGTCAATACATCAGTTGACTGAACCAGCGCTTTCGCGAGCAAGCCCGCTCCCACATTTGGATATCCACTCGCCGTTGGATCACTGCATCCAGGGCGGCGGTGGCGGTTCTTCCGACGCCTTGCTCGGTGGCGCATCGTCTGCCGCACGAGTTGCTGACCCTCTGGCAGGACCGGGGCCGTGCGAGTGCCGACCTGAAGGCGCTGGCCCGCCAGCATATCGATGAGCTGAACCAGAAGATCCGCGAGCTGGGGCAATTGCGCGATACGTTGCAGGACCTGGTGGAACACTGCCAGGGCGATCACCGGCCGGATTGCCCGATTCTCAAGGAGTTGGCGTCGGGCAGTTGTTGCACCTGAGCAAGTTTAACCAGGCATGCACGGAACCTGGGAGCGGGCTTGCTCGCGAATGCGGAGTGTCAGTCAATACATCAGTTGACTGAACCAGCGCTTTCGCGAGCAAGCCCGCTCCCACATTTGGATATCCACTCGCCGTTGGATCACTGCATCCAGGGCGGCGGTGGCGGCTCTTCCGACGCCTTGCTCGGTGGCGCATCGTCTGCCGCGCGAATCGCCTGGCGACGCTCTTCATCGAGCCGCGCCGCTTCGATCTCGCGGATAACACCGCCCACGTCAGCCAGCTCTTCCGGTTCGTCGAACTCGCCGGTCAACACACTGGCCGGGTGCAGAGTGCCGGCTTCATACAGCGCCCACATCTCCTTGGCGTACTTGGTCTTCTTCAATTCCGGGGCAAAGCGCCCGAAGTAGGAAGCCATGTTGCCCACATCCCGTTCCAGCATGCTGAACGCGTGGTTGTTGCCCGCGGCATCCACCGCCTGAGGCAGGTCGATGATCACCGGGCCCGTCGGCGTCAGCAGCACGTTGAACTCGGAAAGGTCACCGTGCACCAGGCCGGTACACAACATCAGCACGATCTGGGTAATCAGGAAGGCGTGATATTCACGGGCCTGGTCCGGCTCCAGCGTCACGTCGTTCAAACGTGGCGCCGCGTCGCCGTATTCATCGGCCACCAGCTCCATCAGCAGCACGCCTTCGAGGAAGTCGTACGGCTTGGGCACGCGAACACCCGCACCGGCCAGGCGAAACAGCGCCGCTACCTCAGCGTTCTGCCAGGCATCTTCGGTTTCTTTCTTGCCGAACTTGGAGCCCTTGGCCATGGCCCGGGCCTGACGGCTGTTGCGGACCTTGCGGCCTTCCTGGTATTCGGACGCCTGACGAAAACTTCGTTTATTCGCCTCCTTGTAGACCTTGGCGCAACGTAACTCGTTGCCGCAGCGCACCACGTAAACAGCTGCTTCTTTACCACTCATGAGTGGGCGCAGCACCTCGTCGACCAGACCGTCCTCGATCAGGGGTTCAATGCGTTTAGGAGTCTTCATCAGCTTTTATTGTGGGTCCTTTATTACCAAACACGCGTATGGCACTCGTTATACGGCAATCCTCTCGCCGCGGGGAGAGGGTACCGACCTTTGACCGCTTAAGAATGCATCCAATATGCCAAATTGACCGGCGGCCCGATCATAGCCGAGATCAGCGCTCAATAATCGCGGTGACGCCCTGGCCCCCGGCGGCGCAGATCGAGATCAGGCCCCGGCCCTTACCGGCTGCGTCCAGCAGCTTGGCCAGGTTGGCGACGATACGCCCGCCCGTGGCAGCAAACGGATGGCCGGCGGCCAATGAGCTGCCCTTGACGTTCAAGCGGCTGCGGTCGATAGAGCCCAGCGGTGCATCCAGCCCCAGGCGGGTCTTGCAGTATTCCGGATCTTCCCAGGCTTTCAGCGTGCACAACACTTGGGCAGCGAAGGCTTCGTGAATCTCGTAGTAATCGAAGTCCTGCAGGGTCAGGCCATTCCTCGCCAGCAGGCGCGGCACGGCGTACACCGGCGCCATCAGCAGGCCTTCGGCGCCGTTGACGAAATCCACCGCCGCCGCTTCGCCATCGCGCAGGTAGGCGAGAATCGGCAAGCCGCGCTCCTTGGCCCAGGCTTCACTGCCCAGCAGCACCAACGAGGCGCCATCGGTCAGCGGCGTCGAGTTACCGGCGGTGAGGGTGCCCTTTTCACTGCGCTCGAAGGCGGGCTTGAGGCTGGCGAGTTTTTCCAGGGTCAGGTCGGGGCGCAGGTTGTTGTCGCGGGTCAGGCCAAGAAAGGGCGTGAGCAAATCGTTTTGCCAGCCTTCGGCGTAGGACGCGGCCATTTTCTGATGGCTTTCCAGCGCCAACTGATCCTGCTCGGCGCGGGGGATCTGCCAGGTCTGCGCCATCAACTCGCAATGCTGGCCCATGGACAACCCGGTGCGCGGTTCGCCGTTGCGCGGCAGCTCCGGCTTGAGGTGATGGGGACGAAGTTGTAACAAGACTTTAAGTTTATCCGCCATGGATTTGCTGCGATTGGCTTGCAGCAGGATTTTGCGCAGGCCCTCATTCACCCCGATAGGCGCGTCGGACGTGGTGTCGACGCCGCCGGCAATCCCGCTTTCGATCTGCCCCAGCGCAATCTTGTTCGCCACCAGCAACGCGGCTTCCAGCCCCGTGCCACAGGCCTGCTGAATATCGTAGGCCGGGGTTTGCGGCGACAGGCGCGAGCCCAGCACGCACTCGCGGGTCAGGTTGAAGTCGCGGGAATGCTTGAGCACCGCCCCGGCGGCCACCTCGCCAATACGCAGGCCGTGCAGGTTGTAGCGTTCGATCAGGCCTTCGAGGGCGGCGGTCAACATCGCCTGGTTGCTCGCCGTGGCGTAAGGGCCGTTGGAGCGGGCGAAGGGGATGCGGTTACCGCCAATGATCGCTACACGGCGCAATTGAGTCATGGAAAGCTCCCTTGAGGTTATGGGGTGAATCTCTGAGCCTAGCCTAGGCTCAATCGAACGACTTTCACCTATTGATGGTCCACCGTTTGAACCCCAGCACTCGGAGAGCGTTCCATGTCTGACCGTTATATCGACTTCGCCAACTCCAGCCTCGGCCATCGCCTGGTCGCCGCCATTGGCCTGCCGTCACCGGTACGCCTGGAACGCTGGCAGGCCGGACGCCTGCGCCCGGTGGAGGGTGCGCTGCTGATCGGCGGCGGCCCGCTGGCGACAAAAATCCTGCCGTTCGCCAACAAGCTGACCGACGCTATCTATAGCTACGGCACCGAACCGTCGACGGCAACCACCTGGATTCCCGGCCACGGGCCCAAGCTCAAGGCCGTGGTATTTGACGCCAGCCAACTGCAGCACACCGATCAACTCAAACAGGTGCGGGAATTCTTTCAGCCGCTGATGAAAAATCTCGATCACAGCGCGCACCTGGTGATCCTTGGCCGCGCCCCGGAAAGCCTCGGCGACCCGTTTGCCGCCAGTGCCCAACGGGCCCTTGAAGGCTTCAGCCGGTCGCTGGCCAAAGAGCTGCGCAGCGGCGGCGTCCTGCAATTGCTGTACGTGGGCGACGGGGCCGAGGATCAATTGGAGGGTGCGTTGCGGTTCTTCCTCTCGCCGAAAAGTGCCTATATCTCCGGCCAGGTCATTCGCCTGAACCCTTGCGCGACTCAGGTCGCGGACTGGACGCGCCCGCTCGCCGGGCACAAGGCCCTGGTGACCGGCGCCGCCCGCGGCATCGGTGCCTCGATCGCCGAAACCCTGGCCCGCGACGGTGCCGAGGTGATCCTGCTGGACGTGCCACAAGCCAAGGCCGACCTCGATGCCCTGGCCGCGCGCCTGGGCGCCCGCAGCATCGCCCTGGATATCTGCGCCGAAGACGCCGCCACCCAACTGATCGAACACCTGCCGGACGGCATCGACATCGTGGTGCACAACGCCGGCATCACCCGCGATAAAACCCTGGCCAACATGACGCCGGAATATTGGGACGCAGTCTTGGCGGTCAATCTCAACGCGCCGCAAGTGCTGACCAAGGCGCTGCTGGACAGCGGCACCCTGCACGACAACGGTCGCGTGGTGCTGCTGGCATCCATCAGCGGCATCGCCGGCAACCGCGGGCAAACCAACTACGCCGCGAGCAAGGCCGGGCTGATTGGCCTGGCCCAGGCCTGGGCGCCGTTGCTCGGTGAGCGCGGGATCAGCATCAATGCCGTGGCCCCCGGTTTTATCGAAACCCAGATGACCGCACACATTCCCTTCGCCCTGCGTGAGGCCGGGCGCCGCATGAGTTCGCTGGGCCAGGGCGGCTTGCCCCAGGACGTCGCCGAGGCGGTGGCCTGGCTCGGCCAGCCGGGCTCGGGCGCGGTGAGCGGGCAAGCGTTGCGGGTGTGTGGGCAAAGTCTATTGGGAGCGTAAGCATGGAGTGGCACACATTAGGCAGCACCCCGTTCCTGCCACCGCTGTATTGGCGCGCGGCACTCAAGCGCAAGATCACCGGCACCACGCTGCCCGAGCAAGGGTTGCGCTGCCGGGTCAGTGTGAACCCCAGGGAAGTCGCGGCCTATCGCAAGGTCTGCGGGTTTGCCGACAGCCCGGTCTTGCCGGCCACCTATCCGCATATCCTGGCATTCGGCCTGCAGATGCAATTGCTCACCGACAAGGCATTTCCTTTCCCGCTGCTGGGATTGATCCACCTGAGCAACCGGATCCGCATCCTGCGCCCGTTGGGCGGTGTGAGTGACTTGACGGTCGGCGTTTACGCGCAGAATTTGCAGCCCCATGCCAAGGGTGCGACATTCGATATTGTGACCACGGTCGAAGATTCACTGGGGCTGCTGTGGGAAGCCGAAAGCCGAATGCTCTGTCGTGGGGTGAAACTCGATGGCGCAGCAACGGACAACCCGCTGCAACCCCCTGCCGCTGTCGCCGAACTGACCCGCTGGAAAGCCCCCGCCGATGTTGGCCGTCGCTACGCCCGGGTGTCCGGCGACTACAACCCGATTCACTTGAGCGCCCTCACTGCCAGGTTATTCGGCTTTCCCCAGGCCATCGCCCATGGGCTGTGGAACAAGGCCCGCACACTGGCGGCACTGAGTGAGCATTTGCCAGCCGCCAATCTCGAGATAGATGTCGAGTTTAAAAAGCCGGTGCGTTTGCCCAGTGAGGTAACGTTGTTCACGAGCGCCCCCGGCTCCAGCGGTGAGCTGCAACTTAAAGGCGCCGGGGACATTGAACACATGGTCGGCCGCTGGCGGCCCATCGCCTGATAAATTGTATATATACATCTTAAGTTATAGCGAGCTATCGATAGCTCGCTACTCTTATCAACTCATTGATTTTAATAAACTTACAACTTAAACACCGCTGCCTTCTACACCCTTGGTATTAGTCGTTAAGTAAACTAACTCTTCGTGTATATAAATCGTTAATACCAAGTTGAGCGTTGCGAGAGTGCGCACCCGGGACTGTTATAGCCATAACGGACGAATGTATCGCTGCCCCTAGAAACAGCGAACTTCGAAAACAACAAAGGCTGTACCAGGTGCAAGGAACTCAATCATGAAAACTCAAGTCGTGTTGTGGAAAGCAAGTACCGCGCTGGCCCTGATTCTGGCAGTAAGCCTCGGAGGCTGCAGCAGCGGTGGTGGTGGTCATCACAGTAGCGTCGCAGCCTCCTCTCCGGATGCTGGCGGCGGTACTGGCGGTGGAACAGGTGGAGGCACCGGCGGCGGTACCGGTGGTGGCACTGGCGGCGGCACTGATGGAGGTACCGGTGGTGGCACCGGTGGTGGCACCGGCGGCGGCACTGGTGGAGGTACCGGCGGTGGTACTGGCGGCGGCACCGGTGGTGGCACCGGCGGCGGTACTGGTGGAGGTACCGGTGGTGGCACCGGCGGCGGCACTGGTGGAGGTACCGGCGGTGGTACCGGTGGCGGCACTGGCGGTGGTACTGGCGGCGGCACCGGCTCGACCACTCCCCTGGTCACCGGCCAGATAGTAGGCGCTGTGGGCGGTGTCGTCGGTAATGTCGGCACCACGGTAGGTAACCTGGGCACAACCCTGACCACGGTTCCCATTGTCGGCACCACTGCCGGCGGGCTGGTCACCGCGACAGGCACCGCCGTCAACAGTATCGGCGGCGGCTTGAGCAACGGCCTGGGCACGCTGGGTACCAATAGCAACTCCGTGGGCACAACCGTTGCCGGTGTGGCCGATGGCGTTGCCGACCTGGGCACCGGCGTTTCCAACACCGGCAAATCCCTGGGCACCACCCTCGGCGGCATTCCCGTCGTCGGCGGCTTGACCGGTGGCGTGGGCGGTGCGGCAGGTGGCGTGGTTGATCAGGTCGGCCAGGCCGTCACCATGCTCGGCGATACCTTGAGCACTGCCAGCACCACCGGGCCATTGGGCAGCGTGACCAATACGGTGGGTAAAAGCGTATTGGTACCGGTGGTCTCCCTGGTGGAAAACACCACCGGCAACCTGGGCAATAAAACAGGCCTGGGCAACCCGGTCGGCGGCGTACTGGATAAAGTCGGCTCCACTGTCACCGGCCTTGGCGGCCAGGTGGCCAGCGCCGGCGGCGCAGGCAACCCTGTCGGGACACTCGTCGGTGGCGTGTTGACGGGTGTTGGCACCACCCTTGATAAGTCGAGCGGTTACGTCAACCCGGCCACCACGACCCCTCAATCGGGCCTGCCTGAACTCGTCGGCGGTCTTGTCGCCAACGTCGGCAACGGCCTGAATGCCGGCAACACCAACGGCACTGTCAGTGCAGCCGGTGTAACCGGTGGCCAAGTGGGTAACACCGTCGCGTCGCTCGGCACCCTGATCGGTGGCAATGGCGTGGCCAACACTGCAGCCACGGCTCCTGTTGCAGGCCTGGCGACCAATGTCGGCACCGCACTCAACCCAGTGACCTCGGGTGTTGCCAACCTGACGCAAAACATCGGCACCAGCACCGGGATCGGCGCACCGGTGAATGGTCTGGTTACCCAGGTCGGCGGCGCAGTCAGCAGCCTGGGCACCAACCTGACGGCGGCGAATGCCAATCCGGTGACTAACGCTGTGGGCGGTACCCTGAATGCCGTCGGCAATACCGTCGGCTCGGTGGGTGGCCTGGTAACCGGCGGCACCAGCAGTAACGGTGGCGGTCTGCTCGGTGGCTTGAACGTGGGTGCCGGTGCCACCGCTACGGGCACTGCCAATGCAAATGCAAACACAGGCGGCGGCCTGGGAGGTCTGCTCGGTGGGCTGACCGGCAAAAAATAGAATTGCACCTGGCCATTAGACGGCCTCCCCTACAGCGCCTACGCTTGGTTGAGACGAGAGATTCCAACGAGTCTCTCGTCTTTTTTATTGGCCAATGAATGGCTTTGCGAACCGTGTCCCAGAACCCGGCGGGCCTAGCGAAAACGCTGCAGCAGTTTTGACCATGGAGTGTCCTATGCGCGCCTTGACGCCTTTGTTTCTGCTCACCCTCATTGCTGCCAGCGTCCATGCCGAGACCCTGCCCAGCTACCTCAACAGCAACGACACCATTCGCAACCTGCCGGTACCCAACCTCCCCGCCGATGCCTATCGCCCGGTCACCCCACAGACACAACTGCCCGAGCCGGCGGCAACACAGGGCCAGCCATTGTTGATGGACACCAAAGTGACCATCCGCAAGCTGCAAATCGACGGTGGGGCGATCTACCCGCTCCAGGATGTGGCCAAGGTTTTCGAACCGCTGATTGGCCATGAAACCAACCTGGCACAACTGATCGAAGCCACCCGCGGCATCACCCGCCGCTACCAGCAGGACGGCTATCTGTTGTCCTACGCGTACCTGCCCGACCAGCGCTTCGAAAACGGCCTGGTGCGCGTGGTGCTGGTGGAGGGCTACATCAAGGATTACAACGTGCAGGGCGACATTGGCTCGGTCTCGGCCTACGTCGACAAACTGGCGGCCAAGCTGCTGGCCGAGCGCCCGCTGACCCGCAAGACCTTCGAACGCTACACCACCTTGATGGGCCGCATTCCAGGTGTAACGCTGCAGGCGCAAGTACCGCCGCCGGGCACCACCGATGGCGGCACGCGCATGCAGATCCAGGCCTCGCGCAAACCCTTCACCAGCAGCATGAGCATGACGGACGACAGCCGTGGCGGCCTGCAAGCCCTGATCACCGGCACCAGCAATTCCCAGACATCCATGGGCGAACAACTGAGCGTCAGCGGCCTGTTCCCGCCCGGCGAGGACAAGGAGCACTACTACCGCCTGGGCTACAGCCAGTTCGTGAATGCCGAGGGCACTCAACTGGTGGTCAACGCCGAGCGCTACCGCGCCGACCCGCGCAGCAACGTGCAGCTGGACGGCGGTTTTGAACTCAAGCCACACCAGGAGGTTGACCGCTACTCCGTCGGCCTCAGCCATCCGCTGATTGCCTCCCCTACCGAGTCATTGACCCTGGGCACGCGACTCTATGCCGTGGACCAGACCACCCGTTATCAACTGGTGGGTTTCCCGCAACGTTTCGACCTGGAAACCAACCTGCGCGCCCTGGCGTTCGAAGGTGACTGGCGCAAATCCGACACGCGCCAACTGCGCATTCTCAGCGCCGGCCTGTACCAGGGCATCGACGGCCTGGGCGCCAGCACCCGGAGTGACTTCGAGGGTATAAAACCCGACATCGACTTCTTCCGCCTGCGCGTCTCGGGCGTACAGAGCGACAAGTTCTTCGACAACTGGCAAGGCGTGGCATCGGGTGCCTTCTACTGGAGCAACGACACCCTGCCCGACAGCGAACGCGCGACGTTCGGCGGGCAGAATTTCGGGCGTGGCTACCCGGATGACCAGGGCTCGGGCGACAAGGGCTGGGGCGTGGCGTATGAGGTCAACTACAGCTTCAACCGCAGCGGTGAATGGGTAAAAATCCTGCAGCCGTACGTGGTGCTCGACAAGGCCAAGACCTGGTTCAACGAACTGCCGGCCAAGGGCAACAACATGTCATCGGCAGCGGTGGGCCTGCGCTTCGGGGATAACAAGTACTACAACATCGCGCTGGAAGCGGCCAAGCCAATGTCGGATATCGCCCTCGACAGCTTCAATCGGCGGCCACGGTATACGCTGAGTTTCAGCTACCAACTCTGAACCCTGTGGGAGCGAGCTTGCTCGCGAAGAACGTCCAGCCAACGCGGGGAACCAGACTGCCCGCGTTATCGTTGACGTTTTTCGCGAGCAAGCCCGCTCCCACACAAGCTCACTCCTACATCAATCTGATCTTGGGGATGGGGAAGAGGTTGTTGAGGGTATCGATCAAGCGCACCAGGTAGATCGGCTTGCGGAACAGGTCCAGCACCTGCAGACGCAGCATGTCACTGACATCATCCATCTCGGCGTGGCCGGACATGACGATCACCGGCAAGTGCTGGCGAGCGGTGTGTTCGCGCAGACGCTTGATCAAGGAAATACCACTTTCCTCGGGCATGCGCAGGTCGGTAATCACCAGTGCGATATCGGGGTGCAGGGTCAGCTCCTGCAAGGCAAAGGTGACCGAGGTCGCGGTAAAACAGACAAAGCCTTCATTCTCCAGCGACTCGGCCAGTTCAATAAGGGCGTCCTCTTCGTCATCCACCAAAAGGATTTGTTGCCGGGGAGGCGAAGAGGAGTTCATGTGGAAATGCCTGATACGCAATAGATCATTCAGCGGAACCTGCACGTGTTTGCGCGAGTACCTGGGTCAGGTATGAATGGCGCCTTGTATCGAAGTAAATACGTTGGTTACCGCCGTCTTGATGGGTGTAATAAAGGCAGCCAGCGCCACGGCAACCATCGCCGCAACCAGTGCGTACTCGATACCCGATGCGCCCTCTTTGGAATAGAAAAAAATCTGGACTTTGATGAAACCCATGCGAATAAGATCAAGGAACATAATGACTTCTCCTTTGCGCCCACGGCGCTGGTATCGCGGCATCACAAAAATGATTTCGGTGTGCCACTAGAGCATTGTCAACAAACCCCAGACCAACAACTGTAAGAACTGATTAATCACAAAGTATTAGTCGGCCGGCTGACGCCAAAAATCCCACTTTCGCAGAGGTTTCTGGAGATATTTTTCGCCCGGTAATGGCGTTTTGTCTTAGCTGAACTACCTTCAAATAGCGAAATAGTTAGAAGCTTGAAGCGATCCGGATACGCAAGCATTAGTGGGAACAGCAGTGGATGCAGCAGGAAAGGGAGAGCCTTCATGAACAGTCGGATTAGCTTGATCCTCGCCGGGCTGCTGTTGGTAGGTGCACTGATTGCAGGCTACTGGGGCCTGGTACTCAGCCGCCCTGCCCCTGTCGCACCGCCCGTGCCCCAAACGCCTGAAGTCGTGCAACCCGTAGCCGAAGACCAGACACGCCAACCCGTGGTGGTGCTGGCCCATGACGTTGCACCTTTTGTTGCGCTCACCGCCGCCGACCTGACCCTGGAAAAACTGCGCACGGTTCCCGCCGGCAGCCTCACCAGCCTCGACCAGGCCGTGGGCAAGATCCCGTGGCGGCCGCTGTCGGCCGGGACCTGGCTGACCGAGGAGAGCTTCAACTCCGGCGGCACCCTGGCGCGAATGATCCGCCCTAACGAACGCGCGCTTGCCGTCGCCGTGGATGAAGTGATCGGCGCCAGCGGGCAACTCTCCCCGGGGGACTATGTGGACGTCCTGCTCTTCCTGCGCCAGGAAGCCAGCAACCCGCAGCAGTCCGCACAAATCGTGGTGCCCGCCTTGCGCCTGCTGGGCGTCGGCGATCAACTGGGGCTGACCAACGACGGCACGCCCGGCTCCGTGCCACCGACCACCCCAGACGAAAAACTCAAGGCGCAGCAGAGTCGCGCCAGCGCGCGCACGGTACTCCTCGCCGTACCGGAGGAGCTCCTGAGCCGGCTGATGCTCGCAGCCCAGTCCGGCGTATTGCGCCTGGCTGTGCGCAGTGCCGACGAACAACTGCTGAGCCAATACTGGGCCGGTGAAACGGAGTCCGCGACCCACCTGGAAAACACCCGGCGCGAGCTCTACCAGTTCAACCAGCTGGCCTTCAGTACAGCGCCGGTCAACGGCCTGAGTCCCGCCGGCAATGGTGCGCCAAGGCGTTCAGGCGTCGAAGTAATACGTGGCAATCAGGTTACCCAACAAACGCCCTGAAAGAGCTAAGGATGCCTTGAATGAGCAGTCGTTTCGTGTGGTCTTTTTCGCGAATTTTCTGGGCACTTCTCACCCTGAGCCTGCCCGTCGGCGTTGCACTGGCAGCACCCGGCAACTGCACGGGCCTGGGCCAGCTGCCGGCGGTGCTGGAGGTGGGTGAAGGCGCTCAACAGGCTATCCAGTCGCCGGTGCCGATTACGCGGCTGGCCATTGGCGATCCGAAAGTGGCCGATGTGCAGGTCAACGGCAACCAGGCGTTCCTGCTCACCGGCATCGCCTCGGGCACCACCAGCCTGATGGTCTGGACGGCCTGCTCCAGCAGCCCGCGCCAAAGCATGGTGTTCGTCAAGGGCAAGGCCACGTCAGCCCTGACCAGCCTGGCCCTGGCGCCGTCCGATGACCCGACGCTGCCCAGCCAGGTGCAAACCGACATCCGCTTTGTGGAAGTGAGCCGCACCAAACTCAAGGAGGCCAGCACCTCGATCTTTGGCCGGGGCGGCAACTTTCTGTTCGGCGCCCCGAACAATGTTGCCAACGCGGCGGCCACAGGATTCCGTGGGCTCCCGGTGAACAACGACACCTTCAACATTGGCTTTGGCGGCGGGCGTGTCTCGGCCATGATCAACGCCCTGGAAAGCAGCGGTTTTGCCTACACCCTGGCCCGGCCGAGCCTGGTGGCGCTCAGTGGACAAAGTGCGACCTTCCTCGCCGGTGGTGAAGTACCGATCCCGGTGCCCAGCAGCGGCAGCAACAGCATCTCCATCGAATACAAAGAGTTCGGTATTCGCCTGACGCTGACCCCGACCGTCATCGACCATGGGCGGATTTCCCTGAAGGTCGCGCCAGAGGTCAGTGAGCTGGACTACAGCAACGCGGTCACCATCCAGGGCATCTCCGTGCCGGCCCTGACCATCCGGCGCACCGACACCAGCATCTCCCTGGCCGACGGCGAAAGCTTCGTGATCAGCGGCCTGATCAGCACCAACAACAGCTCCAACGTGAGCAAATTCCCGGGGCTGGGTGACATCCCGGTCCTCGGTGCGTTCTTTCGCGACTCCAGCATCAACCGCCAGGAAAAAGAGCTGCTGATGATCGTCACCCCGCACCTGGTACAGCCGCTGGCCGCCAACGCCCAGTTGCCCTCGTTGCCTGGGGAAAAACTGCGCAATTACGACCCTAACTGGTACCGCCTGTATTTCCTCGAAAACGGCAATTTCGACCGCCGCAGTGGACTGTCCGAATGAGTGAGAGCCTGAGCCAGACCTTTTTGGCAATTACCCGCAACACCACGGATCTGGAATGGCTTCAGGGCGCACTCGCGCCCCTGGGGCAAGTGGTCAGCGCCGGTGCCGGCAGCCTCGACGAACTGTTGGCACTGGTAGACGTGACGTTCGCCAACCTGGTGTTCATCGGCCTGGACCGGGAACACGTCACCACCCAGTGCGCCCTGATCGAAGGTGCCCTGGAAGCCAAGCCGATGCTTGCCATCGTGGCCTTGGGCGATGGCATGGACAACCAGCTTGTACTGAACGCGATGCGCGCCGGCGCACGGGATTTCGTGGCCTACGGCTCGCGCTCCAGTGAGGTTGCCGGCCTGGTTCGGCGCCTGAGCAAACGCTTGCCGGCGGTCACCCCGAACGCCCATTTGGGCGGGCTGACCGTGCTCTACGGCACCCAAGGCAATGCCGACGGCGCGCTGATCGCCAGCCACCTGGCGCTGGTGGTGCAAAAAAGCGGGCAGCAAACGCTGTTGCTCGACCTGGGCCTGCCACTCGCTGACAGCCTCGCACTGCTGGGGCTGGAGAGTTCTTTTCATTTCGGCGACGCCCTGCGTCACTTGCGGCGCCTGGACTCAACCCTGATCAACAGCGCCTTCACCACCGCCGAAGCCGGTCTGCGCATCCTCGCCTACCACAACAACGATGAGCCCCTGGAACGAACCAGCGCGGCCGAGCTGTACATGTTGCTCAGCGCCCTGCGCCAGCACTTCCAGCACATCGTGGTGAACCTGACCGGCCAACCCGACAGCGAAGCCTTGCGCACCTTTGTCAGCCATTGCGACAAACTGCTGTGGTGCACCGACCAAAGCGTGCCGGACTGCCGTCGCAACCTGGCCGTACTCAACCTGTGGCGGGAAAAAGGCATGAAACTCGACCATGCCCGCCTGCTGGTCGACCGCTACCTCAAGGGGGCCGCCCCGGACTCGGAGGCACTGGGCAAGAGCTTCGGGCTGGAGGTAATCGCCGTACTGCCCTGGAGCCCGGAAGTGCGCCTGAGTGCCAAAAACCAGGCCCAGACCCTGTTCGCCCTGGCCCCACGGGAAGCCCTGACACAGACGTTGCGCAGCTTGGGCGAGCGCCTGGCAAAACGCTCCGAGGGCCTGGAAAAACCCTCCACCAATTGGCTCAACCGCCTTCTGGGGACCAAATGAACGGCGAGAAGCTGTTTGGCGTCGCCCCGCGCGGCAGCGTCGGCAACACCGATCACGACGGCCTGAAGCTGGTGCTGCATCGCTACATCATCGATGCCATCGAGGATTCGGGAAAAAATCTGCTGGAAGGCACACGCCAGTCCCTGGCGCAGTTTGTGATCGACAAGGTGGCCGAATACATCACACGTATGCACCTGGCGATTTCCCGCTATGAGATGGAGCGCCTGGCCGAAGAGATCGTCGATGAGCTGACCGGTTTCGGCCCGCTGGAAGTGCTGCTGCGCGACCCGACCGTCACCGAGATCCTGGTCAACGGCCCGCACCGGGTATTCGTCGAGCGCGATGGCCTGCTGCAACAAAGTGACTTGCGCTTCATTGACGACCACCATGTCGAGCGGGTCATGCAGCGCATCCTCGCGCCCCTGGGACGCCGGCTGGATGAGTCGTCGCCGATGGTCGATGCGCGCCTGCCCGATGGCAGTCGGGTCAATGCGATCATTCCGCCGATTGCCCTGGACGGGCCGTGCCTGTCGATTCGAAAGTTTCGCAAGGACATGCTTAAAAGCAGCGACCTGGTGGCCATGCAAACCATCGACCAGGCCATTTTCGACTTTTTCAAGGAAGCCGTCGGCAAGCGCTGCAACATCCTGATCAGCGGCGGTACCGGCACCGGTAAAACCACACTGCTGAACATTCTCAGCCAGTTGATCAACCCCCGCGAGCGCCTGGTCACCATCGAAGATGTGGCCGAGTTGCAACTGGGCCATCCCCACGTTGTGCGCCTGGAAACCCGCCCACCCAATGCCGAGGGGCATGGGGAAGTGAAGGCCAGTGACTTGATCCGCAACGCCCTGCGGATGCGCCCCGACCGGATCATCCTCGGCGAGATCCGGGGCGTGGAAGTCATCGATGTGTTGACCGCCATGAACACCGGTCACGACGGCTCGATGAGTACCGTGCACGCCAACAACGCCCAGGACGCCTTGCTGCGCCTGGAAACCCTGGTGGGCCTGACCGGCCGGGTCGTCGCGGAAAAAACCCTGCGGCAAATGATCTGCGCGGCGCTGGATGTGGTGATCCAGCTGACGCGCCTGCCCGATGGCCGCCGCTGTGTCAGCGAAGTGGTGGAAGTGGTGGGCATCCGCGAAGACGTGTACGTCACCAACACCCTGTTTCGCCACGACAAGCGCACCGGCTTTGGCTTCCTGCGCGAAGCGGTCAACCCGGCCGGTGACAAGTTGCGTCACGAAGGTCACCTGCCGGTGTAGGAGGCAACCCGATGATCGGTCCGATTCTGCTCGCCCTGCTCGCCGTAGCCCTTCTGGTGCTGGGGATAGGCCTGATGCGCAACGGTTTGCGCAAGGCCCAGACCGACCGGGTATTGGAACGCCTGGCCGAAGGGCAACCCCAGGCCAGGAAAGACAACGCGGTGACCACCAGCCTGGAACGCACGTTTATCCGTGCAGGCCTCGGCCGGCCAACCGAGCGCCTCGGCCTGTGGCTGACCCTGTGGGCCTTTGGCGCCCTGCTGGGGGGGCTCGTGGGCCAGTGGATAGGCTTGTTTGTAATGGTGGCGGCACCGCCCTTGGCACTGCGCCTGTACATCGCCGTACGCTACCAGCGGCGGCTGCGCCGGATGATCGAACAACTCCCGCAATTGCTCGATCACGCCGTACGCAGCCTGAAATCCGGACGCACCCTGGCGGACGCCATCCTGAGCGGAATCGATGCCAGTGACGACCCGTTGAAAAAGTCCATGGGCCGTATCAAGCGCAATGTGCAATTGGGTGTCAGCCTGCCGGAGGCCGCTCATGACTATGCCGAGTTTTATGAACAGGATGAATTGCGCCTGTTTGCCCTGGGCCTCAAGGTCAACCACCGCTACGGCGGCAACGCCAGTGAGCTGCTGGAAAACCTGATCAAGATGATCCGCGAGCGCGACCAGGGCGCACGGCAATTACGCGCCATGACCGGTGAAACCCGGGTGACCGCGCTGGTGCTGGCGGTACTGCCGGTGAGTGTCGCGGGCTACTTCCTGCTCGTTAATCCGACGTACCTGATGGCCATGTGGGATGACCACAGCGGCCAACGCCTGATGCTCGGTGCGTTCGCCTTGCAAGTCATCGGATGCGTGGCGCTGTGGCGCATGTTGCGGAGTATCTGAGATGGCGATACTGATCAGTGCCGTATTGTTTCTTGCCGCGTTATCACTGCTGCTGGCGAATATCCTGAGCAGTCGTCGTCAACAACGCGTGGTCGCCCAGCGGCTGCAGGGCGAGCCAGGCCGTAATGACAAAATGAGTGAGTGGTTGCACCAGTTGGGCAGCACCCGGATCGGCCAGCGCACCATCAGCCTCGATAACGAAACCCAAATCCTGCTCAACCGCATGGGCTGGAGAAAAGCCAGCCAACGCTCGATGTTCGCCGCTTGCCAGATCGGTTCACCGATAGTTTTGCTGGGCCTGACCGCGATGACACTGGAGCTGTTCTTTCCCGGCACCGAGCATGGGTGGGTGATCTCCCTGCTGGGCCTGATCATTGGCTACTTGCTGCCCAAGCGAATACTGGTGGCACTCGCCAAAAGGCGCCAGGGGAAAATCTCCCGAGAAGTAGCGACCTTCATCCCCCTGGTGCGCATTCTGTTTGAGTCAGGCATGGCCGTGGAGCAGGCGCTGCGGGTCATGGCCTACGACGCGCAAAAGTTGCTGCCGGTACTGACCGCCGAACTGCGCCTGGTGCTGGCACGCGTCGATTCCGGGCTGGAGTTGGGGGAGGAATTGAACAAGGCCAGCCAGATGCTGGACGTCGATGAACTCAGCGACACGTGCCTGATCCTCCAGCAGCTTCTGCATCAGGGCGGCGGGGCGATGAAGTCGCTGCAATCGCTCAAGCAGTTGCTGGATGACCGGCGCCTGACCCGCCTGCAGGAATACATTTCCAAGATGTCCGCCAAAATGTCCGTGGTGATGATGCTGTTCCTGTTTCCCGCATTACTGATCGTATTGGCCGGCCCTGGCTTTATCGCCATCGCCAAAGCCTTCGTGCCTTGAGAGGACATGCAATGAAGACATTGATGGTCGCCTGCAGCCTGTTGTTGTTAAGTGGTTGCGCCAGTAACGGGCAACTGCCGTGGGCGGGTTTCAGCGCGCAGGGCAGTTGTGCCAAGCCCAACTCCAATCAGGAGTTATCGCTGAACCTGGCCGACGACATGGCCAACGAGGGCAAGCTGCACGCCAGCCTGGCCAACCTGCAAAACCTGCCGGACAACCTGCCCCAGGTGCGCCAGCGCCAGGCCAAGGTGTACCGCCTGCTGGGCCGCAGCGAAGCCGAACCGTTGTACCGCAGCCTGCTCGGCACCTGCATGGCTGCCGAAGGCGAGCACGGGCTCGGCCAGCTGGCAGCGGCCAGGGGAGACAACGGCCAGGCCATGGCGCACTTGCAACGCGCGGCCAGGATGTCGCCCACCGACGAGAAAATCCGCAACGACCTGGGCGTGGTGTACCTCAATCAACGGCGCCTGGAAGACGCGCGCTTCGAATTCCTCACGGCGATGGAACTCAAGCAGAGCGACCAACTGGCCGCGCTCAACCTCGTGACGCTGATGATTTACCAGGACAACTGGGAACAAGCCGCACAAGTGGCGAGCCGCATGGGCCTGAGCCCGGAACAAGTGACGCAAGCCCAGGCCCGGGCGCAGCAACTCAAGGCGCCCGTCTCAACGGCGACAGCGCCAAAAGATCAGGTCGCAACCGTAGGCGACGTGCTGCAAGCGCCGGTCAAATAGGTCTCTGAAGGGAGTACACACGATGAAACTCACACTGCTCGCCACGCTGCTGTTCGCCAGCCTGCCGCTGACGGTGCTGGCTATTGAGCCGGGGCCTTCTTCGCCACAGCAAAAACAGACCGAAGGCTGGCTGCAACTGCAGGTCAGTGGCGAACGGGCGTCTTCCACCCCGCAAAAGACCACGCCCGCTGAACGCGACCTGGCCATGCAACGCCTGCTGGACAGTTACAAACACACTATTCCTGAGTACTACGACCAGAAACTGGGCGGCAACACCCCAAGCGGCAGCAACTAATGCGCAGTGACGCGCTGGCGCGCCGCAGAATTGTTCGGCGATAACGCCAGCGCCAACTGGGTTCGGTTGTGCATATGGGTCAGGCGCAGCACTTGGGACACGTAGAGTTTCACGGTGTTTTCAGTGATGCCCAGTTCACAGGCAATCTGGTAGTTGGTCTGGCCCTTGCCTACCAGCCTTGCAACATCCAGTTGGCGGGGCGACAACTGATTGAAGATCGCCGGTATTTCAACCCGGTCAGTGTCGCTGACTTCACCCTCGGCTTCAGTCGACAGGCCGGATTGCGGACTGCTGCGCACCTTGTCGAGGTCATGATAAAGGTCATCGATGGACGCCGAGAGAAACTGCAGCTTCTGGTTCAGGTGCCCCAGGTCGAGATCTTTCTGCCGGTCCTGCAGCGCGACCACCTGGCGTTGCAACCCTTCGAGCAGCTCGCCCAAATTGATCGGCTTCTGGTAGTAATCGGCAATCCCGGCGCGCAAGGCCTTGATCACGTCCTGCTTGTCTGCACGCCCGGTCAGCATGATGGCCTCAAAGGCCCGTTGCTTGCCGGCCAGGTGTTGCAGGGCCTGGACCAGTTCGATGCCATCCATCTCGGGCATATGCAGATCGCACAGCACCAGGCCGATCTCGGCATCGTCGCGAAAACGCTCGATGGCTTCCTGGCTGGATGCGCAAGGGACGCAACGGTAACCGTTGCTTTCAAGAAATTCGCAAAGCTCTTCCACGATCAAAGGCTGATCGTCCACCACGAGCACTTTCACTTGAGAGGTAAGCTTGTTCACGCGCTACTCCATGCCTGGCAAGCAAAAGGACCGATGTATCCATTCCGACCATTTTTCCTATACAACCTACCCATAAACGTAGACGTACTTTCCTACTATGTACATAGCGATACCCTACGTGGCGACTAATGGGATCCAAAACCAGGACAGGCAAAAACCGATCAGTAAAAACGGCACGAACGGCTGCCTGGCCGAATGTGCCGGATCAAGGTACTGCAAGGTATTCCTAAGCCCTTGATTCATCAGCGGCCACACCCTGGGCGCCAGCAACAGCCAGGCTGCGCTCGCGAGGCCGGCGCCGATAAAAGTGCCCAGTACGTAGAGGTAGTCGGTTGCCAGCCCCAATGCCGCGATCAGCTTCACGTCACCGGCGCCCAGGCGGCCCAGCGCGTACCCCGGCAGGGTGAACAACAACGCCAGGACAAAGGCCACGCCGCCCTCGACAGCCGGTGCACCGAGCCAGGTCGTACCGCTCCAGAACAGGTAACCCAACGCCAGCAAGGCTGCGCCGAGGGTCAAACGGTTGGAGACCTGACGTAGACGGATATCTTGCACAGCGCACAGCGCGAGCCAAACGACCAGGACGAGGCTTTGAATCACGTAAAAAAAATCCCTTTTTGCTGAATGATTCTATGCTGATATCAGGTAGTAGTAGTCAGGGTAGACGAGTCATGAAAAAAGGCCTCGCTAAAAAGCAAAAAGGTGCCGCCGCGCTGGAGTTCGCGATGGTCTTCATGATTTTTTTTGCCATTTTTTATGGCCTGGTCAGCTACAGCTTGCCGTTATTGCTGATGCAGTCCTTTACCCAGGCCGCCGCCGAAGGCGTAAGACGTAGCGTCGCGCTGGACCCCGCCACGCCTGGCTACGTCACGGCACTGCCGCTGCAGGCCGTCAGTGCGGCGCAGGCACAACTGGCGTGGATCCCCTCCCAGTTCAAATTCCTTCCCGGGTACGTGACGGCCGTCTACAACTCGTCAGGCGTGTTGACGGTGTACATCAATTACCCGACGTCCAGCCTCCAAAGTGTGCTGCCGTTCCTGGTACTGCCAGGCATCGGTACCGTCCCCGCCCTGCCTCCCATGCTGTCCGCCCAGTCGAGCATGCAGTTTTGACCTCAGGCGATAAACTCTTCGGCCGCCTGCTCGGACGCGGCAACCAGCTGCCTGCTGACGCACCGGCAGCGATCCCGGCAACCGCCGCGTTGTTGTTCTACCTGGACGCCCAGGGCCGCGTAATGGATGTCCATGGCCCGCTTCGCCATCGACTCGAACACCCCGCTGCGCAACAGCAACAGGCACCCTCGCTGCTCGACTACCTCACTGCGGCGAGCCGCCTGGTGATCGAGGGCACGCCCAGCGACTGGCAGGGGCAAAGCCTGGACCTGGAGCTCAAGGGGCTCGCCGGGCAAACCCTGCATACCCGTGGCTGGGTTCAACCCGAAGGCAAGGGCTGGCTCCTGCAATTGCTGGACATTGGCGACCTGATTGCCCATAGCCAACTCACCCAGGTGCGCGAACACAATCAACGGGTGAGCGACCAGATCAGCGAGCAACTGCGGGTCTGCAGCCTGGTGCGCCTGCCCGAAGTACTGCAAGACACTCTGCAGGCTATTTCCCAGCACTGGCACATCCCCTGCGTCGCCATCGCCTTGCTGGATGAGCAGGGCCAGGCGTGGTGCATCGAGGGCTGTTACACCGCCCACGATGCGCCGGTACTCTGGAGCAACGGCCAAGCCCTGGGCTCCAGCCTCGACAGCCTGGGCGGCACGGCGCCAGTGAGCCTGGAGGTAAACCGTGGCCACAGCGAACACCCACGCCTGCAAGGCCTGTTTGGCAATACCGATGGTTTTCTGGTGCCCTACCGCGACGGACTGGGCGTGGGCGCATGGCTGCTGTGCGGGGTGTATCACCGCCAGGAACACACCAGCGACCGTGACTGGTTGCAACTGACCGCCGCCCTCGCGGCACCGCTGCTCGGCCGCCTGCGCGAACTGCGCCATCAACAGCAACTGGAACGCCTCGACGCGCTGCAAGGATTGCTCGGCACCGGCTGGTGGGAGCTGTCCCCACACACTGAAGACCTCGAACTCGCCCCACCGCTGCTGCACACCCTGAGCCAAGGCGAGGCGATCACACAGCTGTCGCTACCCATGTGGCTCAAGCTGATTCACCCTGCCGACCGGGAAGAACTCGCCAGCCGCCTGCAAGACCTGAAGACCCTGGGCAAACCGCTGTCCACCAGTGTGCGCCTGCAACGTGCCGACGCGGCGCTTAACCCCATCTGGTATCGCGTGCAGGGGCAAGCGTTGGGCTCGGGTGAGCATCGCCGCCTGGTGGGCTTCATGCTCGACATCAGCGACATAAAAAACCAGGAGCAACAGGCCGCCGCCGCCCACGCACGCCTGGATAACCTGATCGCCAGTTCCCCGGCTGTGATCTATGTGCAGCGCTACGTCGAGGGCACGCTGCAACCGGTGTTCTTCAGCGACAGTTTGCTGCCGCTGCTTGGCCGCACCCTGGCCGATTTCACCCCGGCGACGCTGAACCAGTGGATCCACCCCGAAGACCGCGACCTCTACTTCGACCGTACCCGCCAACTGCTGCGCGAAGGCAGCGTGCGCAGTCGCTACCGGGTGCTCGACACACAGGGCAATTACCACTGGCTGCTGGATGAAGCCCGGCTGCTGCGCGACGACCTCGGGTTGCCCGTGGAAGCCGTGGGCCTGTGGCTGGATGTCACCGAGACGACCCTGGCGGCGCAACGGGTCAAGGAAAGCGAGGAGCGCTATCGAATCCTCGTGGAAGACTCCCCGGCCATGATCTGCCGCTACCTTCCGGACCTGACCCTGACCTTCGGCAACACGCCCCTGGCCAACTACATGGAATGCCTGCCTGGACAGCTGCCGGGCATGAACCTCCGCCAATGGTTGTCGGACGAACAACACGAGGCGTTTGTACTGCGCATCCGCCAGCTCACCCCGGAATTCCCGGTGAGCACCGCCGAAATCAGCCTGCAACTGCCGGGGCGCACACATGCCTGGTGGGTGTGGTCGGACCGGGGCGTGTTCGACGAACAGGGCCAGTTGCAGGAAGTGCAGGCCGTGGGCCGCGACAACACTGAAGTGCGCCGCTCCCAGCAGCAACTGACCCAAAGCGCCAAAATGGCCACCCTCGGCGAAATGGCCACCGGCCTGGCCCACGAGATCAACCAGCCGTTGAATGTGATGCGCATGGCCATCGTCAACGTGCTCAAGCGCTTGAGCAACGGTGATGCACAGATCGACTACCTGACGGAAAAACTCCAACGCATCGATTCCCAGGTCCAGCGAGCCGCCCGCGTGGTGGACCATATGCGCGTGTTCGGCCGCCGCTCTGAAGTCGAACAACAGCCCTTCAACCCGGCGCAGGCGGTGGAAGGCACCTTGTCGCTGCTCACGGAAGGCCTGCGTGGCAAAGGCATAGAACTGCGGGTGACGCAGACGGACATTGCGGTGCAGGTCAAAGGCTATGTCGACCAGCTGGAGCAGGTGCTGATCAACCTGATGGTCAACGCCCGCGATGCCCTGCTGAGCAAACGCGAACACGACCGCGACCTGCAACCGTGGATCTCGGTGCAGATCGAGCAGGACAGCCGCCACGTACGCATCTGGGTCGAGGACAACGGCGGCGGGATTGACCCGCGGCTGCTGGAGCGGATTTTCGAGCCGTTCTTCACCACCAAGCCGATTGGCGTGGGCACCGGCCTCGGGTTGTCAGTGAGCTACGGCATTGTCGAGAACATGGGCGGCCGGTTGAGCGTCGCCAACAGCGAGCATGGGGCGAAGTTCTGTGTGGAGCTGCCGGTGGTTGAAGCCTAATTCACCAGGGCCGCTTGCCCATGCGGCCGGCAACTGAGGTTGGCGCCCACTTCCACCGCGTTCAGGTTAACCCCAAGGTTCGACAACAGGCTGTTCACCACCGGGTCCAGAATAGGGCTGAGCACTCCGCCAATCACGGTGCCCAAAGTGCTGTTGAGCCCGTTTAGCACTGTGCCCGCCGTCGTCAATAACCCTCCCAGCAGATTGAACCCCGTTGGCTTGTAGACCTGGAACTGGATACCGCTCAACGCGTTACTGATCGCGCTGAGAAGGCTGGCTGTCGATGAGGCGTAGTACTGCGGCGGCAGGTTGATTTCCGGCGGTTGGAGGTACGTGTGGGGGGGCAAGGCACTTGTCGCAGCGCCCACCGGACTGTTGACGCTCAAGCCCAGGCCGCCCCCGTAAAACGCTTTGCGGGTGGACGGATCACAAGTGGTAGGCCCCAGGCCCAGCAAGGGTTTGAAACAGGTAATGGATCCGATATCCACCACCGGCACTGGAGGAATCGGATTAAGGGTGGTGTTGCTGTTAAACGCGTTGATCAGTTGCGGGCTCTGGCCAATTTGCACGGTAACGATCGAGGCATTGGTCTGGGTGGTCAGGGTCTTGGTAGCGTCGCTGACGCAGGTAAACCCGGTGACATAGCTTTCAGCCGTGCCCAGTTGAAGGACCACATCTATCCTGGCGGCCGGCGGGTTTGAGGATGACGACAGCACCTGCAAATTCGTCATCTGGCAATAACCACCCAGTACACACAGCACCGAGCTGATGGTTCCTCCCAGGTTCAAGCTCAACAAGTTGTTCAAAACGTCCGAAAGCGGCCCGACCAAGCCGTTCAGGGCGGCCTGCACCGCGGGAGAATCCAGCGGTGGCAACCCTAACGTCAGGCCGACGCTGATCTGAGCCGTTTTTACGTAAATGCGGGTTGCTGAAGTTTTATCCACGGCAAACCGCGGATCGCCAATAGCGGACAACTGCGGTGGCTGAATCACCTTGACCTGAACACCTGCATTCACCAGGCCCGGAATATTCACCGGGATGGTCGCCACCACCCCGTTCTTGGTATTGGCCAATTGCACAAAGGCTTCGGCCAGCTGGAACACATTCAGGCTGGTATTCAGCCCCGCCGACACCGCCCCCGTTTGCAGCTGCAGCAGGCTGCCCAGGGTGACATCAAGGTTGCCGATTATCGCGTTGATACTGGTAAGACCGCTGACCGCCACGCTGGCTGTATTGCCTCCGGCACTGAGCACCGTAATGGCTGCGTCGACCAGTTGACTGATCTTGACCGTCTTGGTCAGCAGTTGATCGTAGGCTCCGGCCGTGACGCCCACGTTCAACGCCAACTGGTTGAGGTAGCTGAGCAAGTTGATGTTGGTGTCTACCAGGCCCTGCCAGCCTGCCACGCTCAGGTTCAGTGAGCCGCCCAAGAGTTGGCCGAACAACAGGTTCAGTGCTGCTGATTTGCTCGAGTCCACGGTGACCAGGGTCGATTTGATCGTCAGTTGCGCCTGAGGCGGCAGGATCTTCGGCGCCGCCACCGCGACGGCAGACAACTGGGTGTTGAAGTTGTAGCCGCTACCACTGAACAACGCCCAGACCCCCCCGGCAACGCTGGTCATGATCGGGCGCGAGGCAGTCACCTGGATGGCATCGGTCTTGGTCGCGTCTGCGGAGAACACCCGCTGGTTGGTGGCGCCGGTGGTCAGCACGCCGCATTTCACTATCAGGGCGTTTGCCGGCGGGATGACATAACCGTTGCGCACCGCGCTGGCACCGGCATAGGTGGGCGCGGTATTGGTGGCGGGCAGGCAATCCCCCTTACGCTGCACTGCCTCCAGTGCCGCCATATCGGCAATCCCCTGCAACTGGCGTTTTTCCAGGTACAAACGGCTGCTATCAACCACCAGCAACATGAATACCAGCACCATGCCCAGGGTCAAGACCGCCACCAAGCCAACCGCACCGCGCTGCCTTGCAGGCCCGGCGTGGTGACCGGAACGAAGTCGAAGAGACATCGAGCACTCCTTTGCCGGCACACTGCCGAGCGCTTACTCTCCTGTGTTGCTTGGGAGTGTAGTCAAGAGCGGCGGGGGCTGCAGGCCAGTCGCCATAGATCGACGACTGGCGGAGGGCTGATCAGGCGATCAATGCGGCGGGTAGTTGGAAAGCACCTTGGTCACCGTGGCACGAATAGCGGCACTGCGGTCTTGGGGTTCAGGCGAGCTGGCGAGGATCTGCTCATCGCTGCCACGCCACACCAGCTTGCCATCCTTGCCGTCGAGCAAGTCAATCTGGATGGTCGCGACCTTGTAGGTGATGTTGCGGGTTTCGTTATACATCGGCGCGCCCCAGTAACCATTCCACGGGCCGCCCCAGGCGCCGCCGTAATTGGTGGTGACTTGTTGCTGGCGGTCTTCGACGATCAGGTAGGTCTGTACATTCAGGTCAGCCTTGGTGCCCGGCGCGGCAGGACGCAGGCCACGCTGGTCGAGCTGCTCGCCCACGGCCTGGCGGATGCGCTGTTCGGTGAGGTCACTCTTGATCCGCGGGTCATCCGGGCGGTATTGCAGCGCGGGTTCTTTCCAGCTCCAGCTGCGGTAGGCGCCAAAGTCCCGGCTGGCGTCGAAATCATGGTTGACCTGGCTGGTCTGGCAACCGCCCAGCAACACAACAACAGCAAGTGCAGCAATACGACGAAGCATGGTTTTTCTCCAAAAGACAATCCGGGCCTGAGATGAGAATAGCTGCTAACTGGGTGGGTAGGCAGTCATTGCCTTTTGCATCGCCTCACGCAGCGAGTCGGCGCGCTCGCTGAGGCTGCCCTGGCTCGTGGTTTCGGCGCTGGTGCTCCATACCGGCTGGCGGGTGCGCGCGTCGAACAGGCTGATGCGCGCCACGGCCACCGTCACTTCATAAGTGCGTACCACCGGCACCGTGTTGTACATGCCGTAGCCGTTGCCGTATCGGTTATAGCCGCCGTAACCGTAGCCATAGTCGTCCTGGACCTGGCGCAGGCGTTTTTCCAGGCGCACGTCGGCGCTTACCAGCAGGTCGGGGGCGCGGTTGTCATGCAAGGGGCGCAGGCCGCGCTGGTCGAGGGCGCCGCTGACCGCCTCGGCAATCTGCGCCGAATCCGCCCAGGCCGAGCCCGCCGGCAGCTGGTTGTTGAGCCAGGCCCAACTGCGGTAGGCGCCGTAGTCGCGCACCGGCGCCGGGTAGGCGCTGGCATCAAAGGTGTTGGCCGCCTGGGCAGGCGCCGGCGGCATCGGGGCAGACGCCGCCACATACGGGTTGGGGCTTTGGCAACCCGCCAGGCCCAGGCCCAGCAGGATCAGTCCAAGACAGCGCTTCATTTCGACCTCCGCAGACTGGGCCGCTTAAACCGGACGGCAGATCCAGTGCAAATAACGCCCAAGTCCGGCAAAGCTTGGGTGACGACGGTGTGCGAGCTCCATCTCCAACAAATCCTGCAACTCGGCGCGGGCCTGGAATTCCACCGGCATATAGTCGTGGAACACCCGCACGCCACTTTGGGTTTCGACCTGCCACAGGCCCTCTAGTTGCGTCGCCAACTCCCGTGGGTCCAGGGGTTGCTGCGGCGTAAGGCTCTGCTTTTCGCCGGCCATGTCGTTCTTGCGCATTTTGCGGAAGTGGCCTTTGAGCAGGTTGCGGTAAATCAAGGCGTCGCGGTTATAGAAAGCCAGCGACAGCCAGCCACCGGGCGCGGTCAACTGGTGCAGCACCGGCAGGATCGCATGGGGTTCGGCCAGCCATTCCAGCACGGCGTGGCACAGCACCAGGTCATAGGGTTCGGTAAGCTGGCCCAGCAGGTCCTGCCAGGGTGCCTGAATGAAGGTGGCGGTCTGCCCGGCTTCGGCGAAACGCTGGCGGGCGCCTTCGAGCATCGGCTCGGCGGGTTCGGCCAGGGTTACATCGTGGCCGCGCTCGGCCAGCCACAGCGACATATGGCCCAGCCCCGCGCCGATATCCAGTACCCGCAACGGGCGGTCCGGCAGCGCTTCAATCAGGTCGGCCTGCAGCACCGCCAGGCGAATCGCGCCCTTGGCACCGCCGTAGATCTTCTCGGCAAAGCGGGTGGCCAACTGGTCGAAATGACGGTCGCTCATTTGGCAAATCGCCGTTCGCTGTCGGCCAGCTTGGCCTTTACCACCTGATCCATGTCCAACCCCAATTCACTGCACAACAGCAGCAGGTACAGCACGATGTCACCGACTTCCTGGCCGGCATGGGCGAGTTTGTCGGCGGGCAACTGGCGCGACTGGTCTTCGCTCAACCACTGGAATATCTCCACCAGCTCGGCCATTTCAACGCTGGCGGCCATGGCCAGGTTCTTGGGGCTGTGGAACTGCTTCCAGTCGTTGGTATCGCGGATGCGGTGCAGGCGTTCGGTGAGGTGATCGAGGTTCATGGGGGGCTCCTGAAGGTGTATAGCTTCGGGCGCAAGCCGCGCGAAGGCAAGTGAATCCCTGCGGCCCGTAAACCTCTATGCTAGAAGGGAACTAGCTTGGGCCAATAACGAACAAAGGCTCAGGTTCGGCAGCTACGCCCACCGTCTTATCAGGACACACACATGCAAACAGACTTTTTCGGATGGCTGGGTCTCAAGATCGGCCAGATCATCCACTTTATCGTCGAGTTGTTCAGCGGGCTGTTCAATACCCTGTCCCACGCGGGCGGCGACTTTGTCGACGGGCTGTCCAGATCCTTGGGGATGGACACCTCGATCATCAGCATCCTCATGCTGATTATCGGCCTGATGCTGCTGTACTCGGCGGTGCGCGCGTTTATGCGGGCTTCGATCATCATGGGGATTATCTGGTTGATGCTCGGGCTGTGGGTGCTCAGTTGGGTGGTGCATTAATAAAGGGCCAGCAGGGTAAATCCCTTTAATTTGAGGGACGTTTCCGAGACAATCTTTCGGCCTTGTGCCTGTTGGGATGGGTGGCTAGTCTTCGGCCCTTCACTGCATATCAGTGATCGGGTTTAGTCGCCCGGAATTAGTGAGCGCAAGTTGTCGCCATGCTTCATGGCGGCTGTGCGCAGGGCACCTTCGGGTGCGCCGGGTTCCACTAGCCGGTCGACTAACCTGCGTACAGCCGCCACCCTCGTTTAGTCGCGCGGGTGTCAGCTCCTTACCTTCTAGTGGAGTTACACCATGCATAAGCTCGTCCCCGATCCACCCAGCGACCTCCTCAACGACCGCGCCGCCTTCAATCGCGCGCTCGAACATTACCTGCCATCCCAAGGCTTCCACACCATCAACGAAGACCTGAGCTTCGAAGATTCCCTGCTCTACACCGCCAGCCTGCTGAGCAGCGCCTCGGCCACTGCGCTTGATTGCGGCGAACTGCTGGAAAGCCCGCAGCGCGCGAAGATCCTGGCCGTTTGGCACTTGCTGGAAATTGCCAAGACCACCGTCGACCGCTCCATCGAATGCCTGCACCCGCGCAAAACCTGACACTACGCGGTCAAAAATGTGGGAGCGGGCTTGCTCGCGAAAGCGGTGGATCAGCCAATACATCCGGCGACTGACACACCGCTTTCGCGAGCAAGCCCGCTCCCACATTGGCCCTGCGGCGCAGCTAATGGACAGTTACACTACCGCTCCCCAAAGGAGCCCGCATGACTTCCCTGCTAACCGACTGGCGCGACCGCCCCACCCACCGCCGCGTGTGGGCCCTCGCCGCGCCGATGATTTTGTCGAACATCTCCGTACCACTGGTGGCGCTGGTGGACAGCATGGTCATCGGCCACCTGCCCCACGCCCACCAACTCGGCGCCGTGGCCGTTGGCGCCAGCCTGTACACCTTCCTCGCCTGGGCCATGGGTTTCCTGCGCATGGGCTCCACCGGCTTTGCCGCCCAGGCCGCCGGGCGTGGTGATGGCGCGGCGCTGCGGCAGATTCTGTTGCAGGGGCTGTTGCTGGCGCTGGGCCTGGCCATAGTGCTCGGCAGCATCGGCATTCCGTTAAGCGGCCTGGTGCTGGACTGGATGCAGCCCTCGCCCGAGCTGAACCAACTGACCCGCGAATTCTTCCACACCCGCCTCTTCGGCCTGCCCGCAGCGCTGGCCAGCTACGCGCTGGTGGGCTGGTTCCTCGGCACCCAAAACGCCCGCGCACCGCTGGCGATTCTGCTGACCACCAACCTCGTGAACATCGCGCTCAACCTGTGGTTCGTGCTGGGCCTGGATTGGGGCGTGGTCGGCTCGGCCCGCGCCTCGGTGATCGCCGAATGGACCGGCGCCCTGCTCGGCCTGGCCCTCACCCAAAAAGCCCTGCGTGCCTACCCTGGCCATATCGCCTGGGCGGCACTCAAGCTGTGGCAAAGCTGGCGCCCGCTGCTGGCGGTGAACCGCGATATCTTCATCCGCAGCCTGGCCCTGCAATCGGTGTTTTTCATGATCACCGTGCAAGGCGCTCGCTTGGGGGATGCCACGGTGGCGGCGAATGCGCTGCTGCTCAATGGTCTGTTGCTGACGGCCCACGCCCTGGACGGACTGGCCCACGCCGTGGAAGCCTTGTGCGGCCACGCCATCGGCGCCCACGACCGCCAGGCCTTGCGCCGCTCGCTGGTGGTGGCCTGTGGTTGGTCGTTGCTGGCGAGTATCGGCTTCGCGATCCTGTTCGCCGTGTTCGGCCACCTGTTTATCGCCATGCAAACCGATATCCCGAGCGTGCGCGAAACCGCCGACATCTACCTGCCCTACCTCGCCGTACTGCCGTTGATCGCCGTGTGGAGCTACCTGCTGGACGGCCTGTTCATCGGCGCCACCCGCGCCCGGGAAATGCGCAACGGCATGCTGCTGACGGTGGTGATTGTGCTGCCCTTCGCCTGGGCCTTGCAGGGCCTTGGCAACCACGGGTTGTGGATAACCTTCCTGCTGTTCATGGCCCTGCGCAGCCTGACGCTGTGGGCAATTGCCTGGCGCCTGAACAAGCAGGACCGCTGGCTTACTGGCCCGGCGTGAACGTGATAAACGCCGTGACCCGGTCCAATACGGGCGCCAGCCAGCGCAGCGGCCGGGACATGGACGCCACCAATGTGGCGTGGCTGGTCCTGGTGAAGTAGAACTCCTCCACCGGCACACCCGCCGCTCGCAGCTTTTTCGCCAACCCGCCGGTGTTGCGCTTGGGGTTGACCAGGTTGTCGTCCACCGAAGCAATCAACAGGCTGGGGGGTGCGCTTTGGCTCACGTGGTTGATGGGTTGGGAATCGGGCGGCGAGTCCGGGTAGAAGAACACCGGGCGCACATCACGGTTTTCAATCGGCAGGAAATCATACGGCCCGGCGAGGCCGATCCATCCCTTGAAGACTGACGGCGACAGCCCGACCCCGGCCAGCCACTGCGGGTCCAGCGCCAGCATTGCCGCGTTATAGGCACCGGAACTGTGGCCCATCACATACAGCTTGCGGGGATCGCCGCCGTATTCGGCACTGTGCTGATACACCCAGGCCACCGCTTGGGCGCCGTCCTGCAAAAACAGCGGGTAACGCACTTGCGGGTAAAGCCGGTAGTCGGCGATCACCACCACGATGCCGCGCGCAGCCAGGGCTTCGCCGACGAAACCGTAGTCATCCTTGGAGCCGCTGTTCCAGCTGCCGCCATAGAAAAACACCACGACGGGCGCGTCGGGCAAGGCGGTGACGGGGCGGTAGATATCGAGTTTCTGGCGGGGGTCATCGCCGTAGGCGAGGGAGGAGGTTTTGGTGAAGGTGCTGGTGGGGGTGAGTGCGTTGAGCACTTTGATCGGGGAGCAGGCTGCGAGCAGCGTCGCGATGGCCAGGGTGAACACTTGCAGGAGCTTTTTCGACATTATTCAGGCCCTATAAAAACTGCAGGACTTGCGGCGATCCAAATGTGGGAGCGGGCTTGCTCGCGAAGGCGGTGTATCAGTCTGCACATGTATCGACTGACACACCGCCTTCGCGAGCAAGCCCGCTCCCACACTGGATCTCTGTCACATTGAGATCTTTGTCAGCCTGGAAGCGGTGTGCTTAAGAGGACAGGTACGACGAACGCGTCAAACCAAGACGCAACGCATCCAGGAACTGAGTCCGCTCCGCCGCCGTGATCTTCGCGCTGGCGCACTTGTCACGGTAGTGAGTCATCAACTCCTCCGGCGACAAGTGCACGTAGCGCAGCATATCTTCGATGGTGTCGTGGGTCTCGATCCCGGCGCTGTACACCGAACCGTCGTCACGCTGGTAGATGTTCACCGAGTCGGTGTCACCGAACAGGTTGTGCATGTCGCCGAGAATTTCCTGGTAGGCACCCACCAGGAAGATCCCCAGCAGGTAGTCCTCGCCTTCTTTCACAGCGTGCACCGGCAAGCTGGTCTCGATGCTTTGCTCATCCACGTACTGCTTGATCTTGCCGTCGGAGTCGCAGGTCAAATCCTGCAGCACCGCACGGCGCAGCGGCTCTTCGTCGAGGCGATGCAGCGGCAATATCGGCAGCACCTGGCCGATGGCCCAGGTGTCCGGCAGGCTCTGGAATACCGAGAAGTTGCAGATGTACTTGTCGGCCAGCTTGTCGTTGAGTTCGTCCAGCACCTGGCGGTGGGAACGCTGGCGGGCTTTCAGCGAGTCGTGCAGGCGGCGGCAGACGGCGAAGTAGCATTGTTCAGCCAAGGCCTTCTCGGCCAGGGTGATCTTGCCGTCGGCGTACTGGGTTGCCACGTCGCTCATGTAGTGAGTGGCGCGCCAGTAGGTTTCGGTGACCATTTCAATGTCGGTCGGGCCCAGCAGGTCCACCAGCCATTGCACGGTTTCCGGCAGGCTTTCCTTGTTCTCGATCAGCGGCACGTCGTCGTTGTGCTTCTCGACGTCGGTGACTTGCACCACCAGCATGGCGTGGTGGGCGGTCAGGGAACGGCCGCTCTCGGAGAAGATGTTCGGGTGCGGCAGGCTCTGCGCGTCGCAGAATTCCTTGAGCATGCCCACGACCACGCCGGCGTAGTCGTCCATGTCGTAGTTGATCGAGCTGGCGTTACGCGAGTGGGTACCGTCGTAGTCCACGCCCAGGCCGCCGCCCACGTCGATGTGGTCTACCGGCAGGCCGAGGTTGCGCAGTTCGCCGTAGTAACGAATGGCTTCCTTGAACCCGTGCTGGTAGTCGGCCAGGTTGGCGATCTGCGACCCCATGTGGAAGTGCAGCAGGCGGATGCCCTGGTCCAGGCCCGCCGCGCGGAAGCGTTCGACCACCGACAACAATTGCGCCGCCGACAGACCGAATTTGGATTTCTCGCCGCCGGTGTCCGCCCACTTGCTCGACGCCAGGGACGACAGGCGCACCCGCAGGCCCACCTGAGGCTTGACCTTGAGGTTGGCAGCTTCTTCGATCACCAGGCCGACTTCGGATTCTTTCTCGATCACGATGAACACGTTGTGGCCCAGCTTCTGGCCCATCAGCGCGAGGCGGATGAACTCACGGTCCTTGTAACCGTTGCAGACGATGGTGCCGCCTTTCGGCGCCAGGGCCAGCACGGCCAGCAGCTCGGGCTTGGAGCCGGCTTCCAGGCCAATGGACACGTCCTGGGTGGCGATGATGTTCTCGATCACCGCTTCCTGCTGGTTCACCTTGATCGGGTACAGCGCGGTGTATTTGCTCTGGTATTCCAGGCGCTCGATATTGGAGTCGAACGCGCCGGTCAGCTGGCGCACGCGGTCTTGCAGGATGTCGGGGAAGCGCACCAGCAACGGCAGGGACAGGCCGCTTTTGCGCAGCTCGTCGACTTGCTCGTACAGGTCCACAGGCGTGCTGTTCGGGCCGTTCGGACGGACTTCAACGCGACCGGCATCATTGATCGCGAAATACCCGGCCCCCCAATGGCGAATCCCGTAAACACTGCGGCTGTCCGCAACTGTCCATTGGCTGCCATCGTCTTTGCGTGTGCGTCGTACGGACATCGAAGTCCCCTATAAATGAAGTCGAAGTGCACCGGCCTGATCAGAGGCTGGCGCAGTCTAAAGAATGAAAATGACGATTTGCCTGTGAGAGGGGTAGACCCCACTTGCAGGACAGAGTTTAGACACCGGTCAGGAACAGGCTCTGTGAAAACCATGGGGACGACAGTTCGCGTTCAGCCAGCGGGCTATCGGGGTGGTTTTCACAGAGGCTGCTAGCCGCCGGATTTCTTCGCCTTGTAACCCAGCTTGATCAGCTCGGCCAACAGCAACTCGACGTGGTCGCCCTGGATCTCGATCACGCCGTCTTTCAGGGCGCCACCGGTGCCACAGCGCTTTTTCAGCGTGGTGGCCAGTTCCTTCAAGGCTTCTTCGGCCAGGGGCACGCCAGTGATGGTGGTCACTGTCTTGCCGCCACGGCCCTTGCTCTCGCGACGAACGCGGGCAATACCATCGCCTTCGGGAATCAGGGTTGTTTTGCAGGTACAAGCGTCCACGGGCTGGCGACAGTCCGGGCAGTGTCGACCTGCGTCGGTGGAAAATACCAGGCCACCAAGGGCGGCGAAGGATGCGGCTTTTTTGGCCACCGGCAATCCTCTTGGGAGGACAAAGACTGATCGATGGGATCATCGACCGCGAAGCCCCACTCAGGCAGGGGCAGCGCTACTGAGCCGCCGATGTTCAAACCACTGTAGGAGCGAGCTTGCTCGCGAAGGTCGTCAACGATAACGCGGGCCTTCAGACAGCACGCGTCGTGCTTACGTTTTTCGCGAGCAAGCTCGCTCCTACAGGGTGGAACAACAGCGGTTCAGCCTGAAAAGTCGCGCAGTGTAACGGCAAAAAGGCCCCTTGCTAAGAGCCAAATGGCGCCAATTTATGCAACTTTAGCGACGCAGGGCCAAATAACGACGCAACCCTTCCTGGGCATCCGGGCAATAGGGCTTTTGCTCGGCCTCCTGAAGCACCGTGGCCAGGGGCAGAAAGCGCGCCTCCATGACTTCTTCCGGCTGGATTCGCAGCGGCCCGTCCCACACGGCCGAGAACGAGGTGCACCAGAGCCGGCTGTCGCCGTCTTCGAAGTAGAAGTGATCGTGGGCGGTCAGTTCGACGCCGCTGACGCCCAACTCTTCTTCCAGCTCACGGGCCGCCGACTCGGCATAGGACTCGTGGGCCGCCACCATTCCGCCCGCCGCCGTGTCCCAGAAACCCGGGTACATGGCTTTGCTCAGGGTGCGCCGGTGCACACACAGCTCACCGGCCGAGTTGAACAGGAAAATAAAGGTGCAGCGCCCGATCAGCCCGCGCCGGCGCAGATCGGAACGTACGAGGCTGCCGAGCAGGTTGTCCTGCTCGTCGACCCAGGCAATCAGTTCGGCGTCGGAGGCGGCGCGGTGCGCTGCCTCCCTGGTGGAAGCGTCCATCATCAACCCTGGTTCAGGAGCTGACGCAGGTCGATCACTGCAGCGTTGGCCCGGGAAATATAGTTGGCCATGACCAGCGAATGGTTGGCCAGGATGCCAAAGCCACTGCCGTTGAGAATCATCGGGCTCCATACCGGCTCTTGCGAAGCTTCCAGCTCACGAATGATCTGGCGCACGCTGACGGTGGCGTTCTTCTTGGCCAGCACATCGGCGAAGTCGACTTCAATGGCGCGCAGCAGGTGCGACAGGGCCCAGGCCTGGCCGCGGGCTTCGTAGAACACGTTGTCGATCTGCATCCATGGGGTTTCCACCACTTCTTCGTCGACCTGCGGCACTTCACCCGGCGCCAGCGCTTCGGTTTTCAGCGCGGTGTTGAGCTTGACCCGACCCACACTGGCCGACAGCCGTTGCGACAGCGAACCCAGGCGAGTCGCCACATCACCCAGCCAGTTGTTCAGGTTGTCGGCACGTGCATAGAACAGCGCGCCTTTTTGATTCGGGTCGGACAAGCGCGCTTCGTAGCGGCTCAGGGAATTGATGCCTTCCTGGTATTCCGACTCGCTGGACGGCAGCACCCAGCTCTTGTTGTCGAAGTTGAAGCGCGGTTCGGCCTTGGCCAGGTCTGCGTCTTCCGCCGACTGCGACTGGGAGCGGGCGAAGTCCTTGCGCAGGGCACGGGTCAGGTCACGCACCTGCACCAGTACGCCATATTCCCAACTCGGCATGTTGTCCATCCACAGGCCCGGCGGGAAACGGTCGTTGGAAATGTAGCCACCCGGCTTGTTCAGCAGGGTGCCCACCACCGTCTTGAGGGTTTCGACGGTGGTAAAGCCCACCACCATCTGCTTGCCATCCTTCTCGGCGGCAATTTGCGCATTCTGCTGGACCGGGAACAACGCAGGCTCTTCGCTCCAGTACCAACCCAGGGCACCGGTGACCAACAGGTACAACGCAACCAGCGAGAGCAACGCACGGCTCATCAGCAGGTTACGGAAATAGCTGCGGGGGGCCGACTTGGTTTCAGGGGCCGGGCCCTTTGCACTGCCTGCGCGGTTTTTCCAGTCCAGCATGGCGATATCCTTTCAATCACTTGAGTTCAATAGCTACGACCACAACCCTGCCCCATCGTGCCGAGCAGTGCGGCGCTTTTAGCCAGGGTGGCGCGAGTACGCGGTTCGACTATAAAGGATGCACGCTGTTTACGCCCGCGCGACTGCATGGTCGATAAATGAATCTCTGCGACCTTGCAGTTAATTGACGTATGACACTCGTGCAACGGAAAAGAGGTGCTAGCATAGAGCCATCAGTTCGACCTCAGCATGCAGCCTAACTAGTAGTCAGGATATGACCGAGCCAGAAGACCCCAGCCGTGAGCGTCTCAAGCACCATTTTGCCCAGCGGGTAATTCATCAGGCACGTCAAATTCTTGAGATCTGGCAGCGCCTGCAACGCAGCGAATGGTCGACCACTGACTTGTCCGAGCTCAGTGAGGCCAACCTGCGCCTGCTGCGTTTTGCCGAGCGCTTCGAGCAGCCGGAACACGGCCAGCTGGCGCACCAGATCGGCGCTTCACTCAAGGCGGTGGACGACAACCGCGGCCGCCTGAGCAGCCACCTGATCACCGAACTCAACCGTTTGATGCAGCGCCTGTCGCGCACCGGACTGCGCCAGGGCGACCAGCTGGAACAAACCCTGCTGCCGCCGATGCGCAAGCCGATCTACGTGATGCTGGCCGATCACGACCGCGCCGACCGTCTGGCCAAGCAGCTGGAATTTTTCGGCTTGAGCGCCCAGTCCCTCGACAGCGTGGCGGCGTTTCGCTCATCCATGGCCGAGCGCTTGCCGGCGGCTATTGTGATGGATGTGGATTTCTGCGGCGCCGGCCTCGGCCTGAAGCTCGCCGCCGAAGCCCAGGAAGGCCTGGAGCAGAAGCTGCCACTGCTGTTTTTCAGCCTGCACGAAACCGACACCCCAACCCGCCTGGCCGCCGTGCGCGCCGGCGGCCAGGAGTTCCTCACCGGCACCCTGGAGGCGTCGAGCCTGCTGGAAAAAATCGAAGTGCTGACCTGCGTCGCCCAGTACGAACCTTATAAAGTGCTGATCATCGACGACTCGCGGGCCCAGGCGATGCACACTGAGCGCCTGCTCAACAGTGCCGGTATCGTTACCCGCACCCTGATCGAACCGATCCAGGCCATGGCCGAGCTGGCGGACTTCCAGCCCGACCTGATCATCCTCGACATGTATATGCCGGCCTGCACCGGTACCGAGCTGGCCAAGGTGATCCGTCACAATGACCGCTACGTCAGCGTGCCGATCATCTACCTCTCGGCCGAAGACGACCTGGACAAGCAACTGGACGCCATGAGCGAAGGCGGCGACGACTTCCTCACCAAGCCGATCAAGCCCCGGCACCTGATCACCACCGTACGCAACCGCGCCGCGCGGGCACGCAACCTCAAGGCGCGGATGGTGCGCGACAGCCTCACCGGGCTGTACAACCACACCCACATCCTGCAACTGCTCGAAGACTGCAGCTTCCGCGCGCGCCGCGAGAGCAAGCCACTGAGTTTTGCGATGCTCGACATCGACCACTTCAAGCGGGTCAACGACAGCCACGGCCACCCCATGGGCGACCGGGTGATCAAGAGCCTCGCGCTGTTTCTCAAGCAGCGCCTGCGCAAGACCGACTATATAGGCCGTTACGGCGGCGAAGAATTTGCCATCGTGATGCCCGACACCGACCTCGACAGGGCTTGCCAAGTACTTGACGAGATTCGCGGGCGCTTTGCCGAGATTCACTATCCCGCCCAGCCCCAGGATTTGTGGTGCACGTTCAGTGCCGGCGTGGTGGAGCTCTGCGACGGCTCCGACAGCCTGATGATGGCGGCCCAGGCCGACGAGGCGCTGTACCGCGCCAAGGATGCCGGGCGTAACCGGGTGATGTCGGCGCGCGCATCAAAGCAAAGTGCCACCTTTTCACCGGAATCCACCGAATCCGTCATAACTCTGTAATGGAAACGCAATAACTTCAGGCACTTACTTCTGCTGTCGGTTGAAACCACGCATGCGCCTGAAGCTGCTGACGAATCTGAACACCCTCCTTCTGGTCGCCGTTTGCCTGGCCCTGGGCGCTACGCTCTGGTGGTCGCAACGTGCCCTGGAACGGCCTTACCTGCTGATGGAGCGCTACCTTGGCCTGTCGCAGACGTTCCAGAACCAGGCCGCGCGCAATATCGACGATTACCTCGCCAGCGGCGACGCCCTGCGCCTGAGCAGCGCCAGCCAGAGCCTGGAAAACCTGTTGCAGCAGCTGGATGAGTTACCCGCAGAGCTGGCGCAAAACCTGCGTCCCAGCCTTGCCGACCTGGACACCTTCGGCAAGACCGACCTGCTGGCCGCCGGTAAGCTGGCCGGCGACCCGCAAGCCCTGTTGCTGCAAGCCGAACGCGAACTCGGTGCCAACCTGGAGCAACTGAACCAGTACGCCAGCGGCGTCAGTACGCCCGAGGCGGCGCGCTATCTGCCGCCGTTGCTCGCTGCGTCCCAGCACCTGGCGAAACTCTCCCTGGCCCGGGACAAGCTGGTGAGCAGCGGGCGCAGCGAACTGGCTGACGATGTGGAGCGCGAAGTCAGTAATATCCGCAGCCAGGCTGACGTGCTGGGGCAGCTGCCATTACTGGGGGTGACCGCCAGCAGCGAGTCCAGTACCGACGATTTCTCGGCCATGATGGGCCTGGAAAACACTGAAAAAACCGTGGCCCAGGACACCGGCGTCGACCTCAAGCGCGAACTCAACAGCCTGCTGACCCGCTACCCCGCCGAGCTGAAACGCACCCGCGAGCAAATCCAGCAACGCACCGAACTGGCCACCGCCACCCACCTGAAAATCAACGCCGTGCAGCAAGCCATCGCCGGGCTGGAGCCTGTGGTGCGCGCCCAGCACGCGCAGATCCAGGGCGAAGTGCGGCTGATGCAAGGCGTGATGATCGGCCTGATTCTACTGATCGCCCTCTTGATCGACACCTTGCAGCGGCGCCTGGCGCGGGTGCTGACCAACCTGGCGCCGGCCTTGTCCACCTGGGCCGAAGGTGACTTCAGCCAACACATTGCCCTGGGCAAGACCAACCGCGAACTGCACGATATCGAAGAGTCCCTGAACCGCCTGCGCGCCTACCTGGTGGACCTGGTGGGCACCATCAGAGGCAACGCCGAGCAAGTGGCCGGCAGCAGCAGCGTGCTGGCGGAGTTGAGCAGCGGCATGCACGACGGGGCCGAGCGCCAGGCCGGTGATACCGCGCAGATTCGCGATTCCCTGGGCGAACTGGAAGCGACTATCCAGCAGGTTGCCGGCGACGCCAGCCAGGCTGCCGAGGCCAGCCGCAGCGCGGGCCAGGCCGTCGAGCAGGGCCAACGGGTGATCGGCCTGAGCCTGACCGGGTTGCACGCATTGGTCGGCGAAGTGCAGATAAATGCGCAGATGATCGAGAAACTCGCCGAAGAGTCCGCGACCATCGGCGGCGTACTCACGGTGATTCGCTCGATTGCCGACCAGACCAACCTGCTGGCGCTGAACGCCGCCATCGAAGCCGCCCGGGCCGGTGAAGCCGGGCGCGGGTTCGCCGTGGTGGCCGATGAGGTGCGCTCCCTGGCCCAGCGCACCGCTGGCGCCACCGCCGAAATCCAGCATCTGATCGCCGGCCTGCAAACCGCCGCCCGGCAATCGGTAGAAGGCATGCGCGCCCAGGTCGAACACGCCGAGGCCACTGCCGAACAAGCCCAGGCGGCTGACGGCGCGCTGGATGAAATCGTCGGGGCGATCCAGACCATTTCCGACACCGCCGTGCGGATCGCCGATGTGACGGCCCAGCAAAGTGGCGCCGTGAGTGAAATCCGCGATAACAGTGAGCGGATTCACCAGCTGGGCGAGGACAACTTGCTGCGAATTGGCCAGGGACGCCGCCAGGGCGAGCACTTGCTGGTACTTGGCGGGCAACTCAACACCGCCGTGCAGGCATTCCGCGTCTGACCGGCTCTCCCGTCTTGTGAAGATCAAAATGTGGGAGCGGGCTTGCTCGCGAAGGCGGCGCACCCGTCAACGCATGTGGCGGCTGAACCACCGCCATCGCAGGCAAGCCAGCTCCCACACTGACCGGATTCAGCCTTGCGGTCACATATTTTGCGCAATCCTCGCTAATCGTGCTGCCTACTGCATAGAACTGGACAGTCACAAAGGCTTTGCGGCATAGTCGCCGGGTTCTACCGTGCCCACATCAATAACAAGGAACAGCCGATGGCAACCTTACTGGTTCTTCACGGACCCAACCTGAACCTGCTCGGCACCCGCGAACCGGGCGTCTACGGGGCAGTGACCCTCGAACAGATCAACCTCGATCTGGAACGACGGGCACGTGATGCCGGCCACCATCTGCTCTACCTGCAAAGCAATGCCGAGTACGAACTGATTGATCGTATCCATGCCGCGCGCAGCGAAGGCGTGGACTTTATTCTGATCAATCCCGCCGCTTTTACGCACACAAGCGTTGCATTACGTGACGCGCTGCTGGCGGTGAGCATCCCATTCATCGAAGTGCATTTATCGAACGTGCACAAACGCGAACCTTTCCGCCATCACTCTTACTTCTCCGACGTTGCGGTAGGAGTGATCTGCGGCCTTGGCGCCAGCGGTTACCGACTGGCCCTGGAGGCCGCCCTGGAACAGCTTGAAGACACGGCCAAGCGCCCCTGACCGACCCTTTGGGAGTTGATGATTCATGGATATCCGTAAAGTTAAGAAACTGATCGAACTGCTGGAAGAATCCGGTATCGACGAGCTGGAGATCAAGGAAGGCGAGGAATCCGTACGGATCAGCCGTCACAGCAAGACCCCGGCCCAACAGTTCTACGCACCACAGATGCAAGCGCCGGCTCCGGCCGCTGCACCCGTGGCGGCTGCTCCGGTCGCGGCTGCTGCCGAAGCCCCGGCGGCTCCAAAACTGAACGGTTTCGTGGTCAAGTCGCCAATGGTCGGTACCTTCTACCGCACCCCGGCACCGACCTCGCCAGCCTTCGTTGAAGTCGGCGCAACCGTGAAAGTGGGCGACACCATCTGCATCGTTGAAGCGATGAAGATGATGAACCACATCACGGCTGAAAAAGCCGGCGTCATCGAATCCATCCTGGTAGAAAACGGTCAGCCGGTTGAGTACGACCAGCCGCTGTTCACCATCGTTTGAACCGCGGAGCGCCTTCGATGTTGAAACCTGCGAAGAAACTGCAAAAAGTCCTGATCGCCAACCGCGGCGAGATCGCGCTGCGTATCCTGCGCGCCTGTAAGGAAGAGGGCATCAAGACCGTCGCTGTTTACTCGACGGCCGATACCGAATTGATGCACGTGAAACTGGCGGACGAAAGCATCTGCATCGGCCCGCCACTGGCCACGAACTCGTACCTGAAAGTCTCGAACATCATCGCCGCCGCTGAAGTGACCGGCGCTGATGGCATCCACCCCGGCTACGGCTTCCTCGCGGAAAACGCCGATTTCGCCGAACAGGTGGAGAAATCCGGGTTTGCCTTCATCGGCCCGAAAGCCGAAACCATTCGCCTGATGGGCGACAAGGTATCGGCCAAGGACGCCATGATCGCGGCCGGCGTACCTACCGTTCCAGGTTCCGACGGCCCGCTGCCTGAAGACGAGGCAACCGCCCTGCGCATTGGTCGCGAAGTCGGTTACCCGGTGATCATCAAGGCCGCCGGTGGCGGTGGTGGTCGCGGCATGCGCGTGGTGCACAAGGAAGAAGAACTGATCGAAGCCGCCAAGCAGACTCGCTCGGAAGCTGCCGCCTGGTTCGGCAACCCGATGGTCTACCTGGAAAAGTACCTGACCAACCCACGTCACGTGGAAGTGCAGGTACTGTCCGACGGCCAGGGCCACGCCATCCACCTGGGCGACCGCGATTGCTCGCTGCAACGTCGTCACCAGAAGGTACTGGAAGAAGCGCCGGCACCGGGCCTGGACGAAACTGCTCGCCAGGAAGTACTGGCTCGCTGCGTCAAGGCGTGCATCGACATCAACTACCGTGGCGCGGGCACTTTCGAGTTCCTGTACGAAAACGGCCGTTTCTACTTCATCGAGATGAACACTCGTGTGCAGGTAGAGCATCCGGTTTCGGAGATGGTCACCGGTATCGACATCGTCAAGGAGATGCTGAGCATCGCCGCTGGCAACAAGCTGTCGTTTACCCAGGATGATGTGAAGATCCACGGCCACTCCCTGGAGTGCCGGATCAACGCCGAAGACCCGAAAACCTTTATCCCAAGCCCTGGCCTGGTCAAGCATTTCCACGCGCCCGGCGGCAACGGCGTACGTGTGGATTCGCACCTGTACAGCGGCTACAAGGTTCCGTCCAACTACGACTCGCTGATCGGCAAGCTGATCACCTGGGGCGCCACCCGCGACGAGGCCATGGCCCGTATGCGTAATGCCCTGGACGAAATTGTGGTAGACGGCATCAAGACCAACATCCCGCTGCATCGGGACCTGGTTCGCGATGAAGGCTTCTGCGAAGGTGGTGTGAACATTCACTACCTGGAACACAAGCTGGCTAATCAGTAAGCGAAGTGCTCCACCCAACAAAGCCGCCTTCGGGCGGTTTTGTTGTTTCTGCCCACCCGATTTTTCTGGATGGATACATTCCCCTTGTGGGAGCGGGCTTGCTCGCGAATGCGGTGTGCCAGTCAACACATCCATTACTGACACACCGCATTCGCGAGCAAGCCCGCT
>NZ_JBYSWF010000044.1:0-63047 GCF_058780865.1 Pseudomonas sp. GP01-A4 | reverse complement strand
AGTGGTGGGGCAAAGACCTTTTGGTTACTTTTGGGGCGTTTGCCAAAAGTGACCCGCTGTAAGAGCGGAACCATAAGTCGCCGTTACCTAAATAACGGATATGTACACCGAATCAAACAGCCGCCAAAGAAGGCTCCAACTGCCGCTGAGCCAACCAAATCTCCTCCTGCAGCCACTGCGCAAACACCTGCAACTGCGGCGTATCCGTCTGCTCCGGCCGGGTCACCAGCCAATACGACTGATGCCCCTCCACATGCACATTCAGCACCTGCGTCAACTGCCCACTGGCCAACTCCGAAGCGACCATATGCCAATCCGCAATGGTAATCCCCAACCCATCGATCGCCGCCCGAATCGCCAAATCCAGCAGGTCAAACTCATACCCCCCCTCGATATCAACCCCACTGATCCGCGCCGCATCCAGCCAATGCTTCCACGTCAGATACCGCTGATCCTCCCGCGCCAGCACATGCAGCAGCGTCATGCGATTCAGATCAATCCCGTCACTCCACTCCCGGGCATACAACGACGGCGCACACACCGCGATATGCCGCTCCTGAATCAACAGCGAACTGTCCAAACCATCCCATTCCCCATCGCCAAACCGAATCGCACAATCCAGCGTACTGGTCTCCGCCAGGCTGTCCTGCAACCGCGTGGTAATGCTCAGCTCCAACTCCGGATGCTGCTCGCGCAAGCGCCCCAACCGCGGCATCAACCAACGATTGGTAAACGTCGGCGGCGCATTGATGTGCAGCCGATTGGCATGGGACTTCTGCTGGATACTGCGCACCGTCAGCTCGATCTTGTCGAACGACTGGTGCAACGCCCGCAGCAATACCCGCCCGGCACTGGTCAATTCCAGGTGATGGTGACGACGCTCCAGCAGGGCCTCGCCCAACTGTTCTTCAAGCTGGCGCACCTGGCGGCTGACCGCACTCTGCGTGACGTTCAACAGCTCGGCGGCCCGGGTAAAACTGCCGGTACTGCCGGCGACTTCGAAAGCTTTGAGGGCGTTGAGACCGGGCATTTTGCGTTTCATGGACGACACTCGGGAGCACAGGGGAAATAACCTGCACAACATACCTTTTTGTATTGGGTCAGCGGTAGCACCCCAGCCTGACAAACAATTAAACGTCGCAACCGCTGAAAGTGTCGTTTATCGCTACAGACCGTCGCTCACGAATAAATAGCCTGCGTATAACGCATGCACACTAAGACAATTAAGCATTGGTCGTCGCCAGACTATAAACGCTAGTCTGCCGATGTATTTTCTATAACTTCGCCCCTCTCTTTCGCGATTAACTTATCGAGTCATCGCCATGTCCAACGCACCCGTTTCATCCCGGCGAAGTATTGGCTTGCTGGCATTGGTGTTTACCGCCTGCAACGCCACCACCCACGGTTTCAGTGTGTTCCTGTATTCGGCGCTGTTGCCGCAGATCCGCCTGGCCTTTGAGCTCAGTTACAGCCAGGCCGCGTTGATTGCCGCGCTGTTGCAGCTGTTCTACATGGGCGCCTCGATTGCCAGCGGCCTGGCGGCGGCGTGGATCAGCCCGCGCAATATGGTGCGCCTGACCATCGTCCTCAGCCCCGCCCTGCTGGCCCTGGCCGTCGCCACGCCGTGGGTGCTGCCGTTTGCCCTGTGCCTGGCACTGGTGTCGGCTTGCGCGGTGTCGAACTGGAACGCGATTTCGGCCCTCGCTCAAGAGGTGATCCCGACTACACATCGCAGCCGGGTGCTCGGGCTGGCGTCCTCGGGCTCAGCCTTTGCGCTGTGCTTGAACGGGCTGTTGATCGCGCTGTTGCAGGGGTTGTCGTTGCGCCAGTTCTGGCTGATCTGCGCCGGGTTGACGCTGGTTGTCACGCTGTTGACCCTGTGGGCACTGGCCCCGATCAAGCAACCGACACCACGCGAGACCATGGCGCCGGCGCTGAACCAAGTGCTGCGCCAATGGCTGAAGTTGTGCGTGGCACAACCGGTGGCAATGCAGATCGTCTTGCTCAGCGCGTTTATCGGCGCCATCAGCGGGCCGTTTCTGAATTTCCTGTCGGCGTTCGTCAGCGAACAGCTACAGGCCAGCGCTTCCGTCACCGGCTCGATGTGGACGCTGATCGGGATCGGCGGTGTGATCGGCGGCTTGCTGCTGGGCACGCTGGCAGATCGTTGGGGGGCGTTGCGGGTGATGGCCCTGAGTATCGGCGCGTTTGGTCTGAGCATGCTCGGCTTGCTCGGGCACCCGAGCCTGGTACTGAGCTGGCTGGCGGCCGGGCTGTTCGCGCTGTTCTATTTCCCGTGTTGGGGCTTGATGGCCGCCTACGTCGGTGCCCGGCTCAGCCCGGTGCACAGCCTGCAAGTGGTGAGCCTGAGCATGGTCAGCTACGGCCTGGCGAGTGCCACCGGCAATGCCTTGTGCGGCTGGCTGCTGCAAGTCACTGGCGAATTTGCGGTGGTGCACGGCTGGATCGCGGCCTGGGTGTTGGCCAGCCTGTTATTGCTCAAGCGCATGGCCCAGCGACACACCCGCGAAGCGCTGGCCGCCCAGATGCCCTGAGTGGCCCAGTTGCCGACGCAGAATCTCCACCAGGGCATCCACTTCCGGCACCTGGCAACCGGCTGAACGCCAGAACATCAGGCGCGCCGGGGCAATCGGCGGGAAGCCCTGGCGCTCGTCCAGAATCTGCCAGTCGGGTGGCACCAGGCGCCGCGCCATCACGCCCACCGACAAGCCCTGCTCGATCGCAATCGCAATGCCGCGCGGGCTTTGGCTGGTGTAAACCACCTGCCACGAGCGCCCGGACTCGGCCAGCGCCTGCACGGCGTTCGCACGGAACGCGCAGCCTTCGGCGTACACCGCCAACGGCACCGACTGACGCCCCACGCAACTCCAGCTGGGCGCCGCGACCCACACCAACGGCTCGTCGCACAGGTATTCCCCGCTCTGCAAACCTGCGTGTTCCACCCCCAGCACCAGGTCCAGCTCGCCCCGTTGCAGCCGCCCCACCAGGGCCGTCGACATCTCGCAGCACACATCGGGCCGTACCTGGGAGAACTGCGCCTGGAAGTCCTTGAGCATCCCGCCCAGGCAGTACTCGGCGTAGTCCTCGGGCATGCCGAGGTGGATACACACCTGTTGATTGGGCAATTGCGCGGCGCTGACGGCCTCGCTGTGCAGCTTGAGGATCTGCCGGGCGTAGATCAAAAAGGTTTCGCCACCGGGGGTCAGGCCCACCGAGCGGCTGGTACGGCGGATCAGTGGCGTGCCGACGATGTCTTCCAGGCGTTGCAGGCTCTGGCTGACGGTGGATTGGGTCTTGTGCAGGCGCTCGGCGGCCGCCGAAAACCCCTGGCACTCGATAATTGCCACAAACACTTTAAGCAGGGTGCCATCCAGTTCGCCCGACATAACTATCGCCCTCGCCGATGGATTCGATCACAACTTGTAATTTCCACTTTGCACCTCGTTCAGCAACTATCGGGTCAGCCAAAAAACACCAACTGATAGTTCCGGGAGTCTTGCATGAGTCTTCAACTTGCTGACGCTGAAGTGGGCGATATCAGCGACATTATTAATACCGAGCTGTATCCCATACATGATTCGGGCCATGTTCAATTACAGGCCCTGATCGAACACGCCCGGGCCGAGCTGGCCGAAGACGGCTGCTGCCTGCTGAAGAACTTCCTGCGCCCCGCAGCGCTTGAGCAGGCGCGCCTGGAAGGTTTGGCGCTGTCGGGCAAGACGTTTTATTCGGTGCGCAAGGTCAACGCCTACTTCACCGAGGACGACACCTCCCTGCCCCACGATGACCCGCGCCGCACGTTCATGGAGCGCACCAGCGGCTTTGTGACCCGCGACATGATCGCCCCGGACGCGATCATCCACCGGCTGTACGTGTCGCCGATGATGAAACGCTTTATCGGTGCCTGCCTGAATGAGCCGGAAATCTTCGAGTACGCCGACCCGTTCGCCGGGCTGGTGATCAACGTGATGCCGGACGGCACCGAGCAGCCCTGGCACTTCGATACCAACGAATTCATCGTCAGCATGATGACCCAGAAGCCCGAGGCCGGCGGCCTGTTCGAGTACGCGCCGATGATTCGCTCGCGCACCCAGGAGAACCTCGGCGCCGTCGGCAAGGTGGTGCGTGGCGAGGACCGTTCGCGGGTGCAAGAACTGGAGCTGAATCCCGGCGATTTGCAGATATTCAAAGGGCGTTTTTCGGTGCACCGGGTGACCCGCGTGGAAGGCGCCACCGAGCGCAATACGGCGATCTTCGCCTACTCCGAAAAGCCCGGAATCATTGGCCGTGCCCAGCGCACCAAGCAGCTTTACGGACGCCTGTCCGAAGCCCATCTGCAAGCCGAACGCAACCTGGTCCGCAGCGACCAGTTGCTCGACTGACTCATACCTAAAAAACCTTGAAACCGTATTTGCCCTGCGAGGAACACCCCATGAGTCTGTCCGGCCCCAACCGCAACCCCGCTGACTGCGAACCTACCCATGACGAGATCCAGCAGATCCAGCTGGACCGCCTGCAACGGGTGCGCAACGAACTGAAAAAACGCGACTACGCCGCCTGCGTACTGTTCGACCCTACCCACATGCGCTACGCCACCGGCTCACGCAACATGCAGGTGTACTCGGCGCGCAACCCGGCCCGCTATGCGTTTATCCCGGCAGAAGGCCCGGTGGTGGTGTTCGAGTTCGGCGGCTGCCTGCACCTGGCCGAAACCCTCAACACCGTCGATGAAGTCCGCCCGGCCAAAGCCATCTCCTATTACTTCTGCGAAAGTTTCCTGGGCAATGTCACCGCCGACTGGGCCGCGGAAATCGATGAGCTGGTGCGCAAATGCGGCGGCGGCAAACGCATCGCCATTGAAAGCGCCACCTCCGCTGCGGCCTTCGAACTGCAAAAGCTCGGCTATCAGATATTTGATGCCCAGGAACCGCTGGAACGTGCGCGCTGCATCAAGGTGCCGAACGAACTCAAGATGATCCGCGCCAGCCTGCGTGCCACTGAAGCCGGGGTGCGCCTGATGGAAAGCAAACTCACCCCCGGCATCAGCGAGAACGAGCTGTGGTCGCACCTGCACCAGCACGTGATCGCCACCGACGGTGATTACGTCGAGACCCGCCTGCTGTCCTCCGGCCCACGCACCAACCCGTGGTTCCAGGAGTGCAGCACCCGGCCCATCGAAGCCGGCGACCTGGTAGCGCTGGACACTGACGTGGTCGGGCGTTTCGGCTACTACGCCGACTTCTCGCGGACCTTCCTGTGCGGTGAACAAGCCGCCACCGCCAAGCAGCAGGAGCTGTACAAACTGGCCTACGAGCAAGTGCAGACCAACATGGAAATGCTCAAGGCCGGGCGCAGTTTCAAGGAGTACGCGGAACTGGCCTGGAAGATTCCCGAGCATTACAAAAACAACCGTTACTTCGCCCTGGTGCACGGGGTTGGCATGACCGGTGAATACCCCTACGTGGTGCATCGCGAAGACATTGATGCCCTGGGCTACGACGGCGTGTTCGAAGCCGGCATGACCATCTGCGTTGAAAGCTACATCGGCCACGACGACGGCGGCGAAGGGGTCAAGCTCGAAGAGCAGATCTACATCCACGAACACGGCATCGAGTTGCTCTCCGACTACCCGTTCGACCCGCGCTTGTTGAGGTACTGATCGTTCCTACGCTCTGCGTGGGAATGCATCTCGTGACGCTCTGCGTCACCGTTTCGCAGAGGGGACGCGGAACGTCCGGGGCGGCATTCCCACGCAGAGCGTGGGAACGATCGGTCGGTGGGGAGCGATATGTAACATGCGTTTATAGAACGTTCCAACGCAGAATTTGTCGTTTGTCGATCTTTGCGCAAATGACAAAACTGCGGGCATCTCTAATAAAAACAACATGAGAGCTGCCCTATGTCCTGTCCCATTGCCACCCTCCCGACTTCGTTGCGCCTTGTTCTTCTGCCGGCTTCACAGCGGTCACGGTCACGCCTTCGCGGCGCTTGCCACTGACCCTTGCGGTTCAACAAAAAAACGCATATTCGCAAGTACCGGAGAGGCTTATGAAAGAATTGACTACCCTGGACGGCGCCGCGCCGCATCCAGCCGTAAATGATCTGTGTGCCCAAGTGCAAAGCGGCGAAATCAACCGCCGCCAATTCCTGCGCACGGCCGCGCTGCTGGGCATCACCGTCGCCAGTGCCAGCACCTTTCTCGGTTCCGCACTGCTGGGCAATGACGCCCAGGCCGCCGAGCCACGCCAGGGCGGCAGCCTGCGGTTTGCCTGCGCGATCCAGGAAATCCAGGACCCGATGCTGATCACCTGGATCGAAGCCTCGAACCTGCTGCGCAACTCGGTGGAATACCTGACCTGGGTCGACGCCGACAACATCACCCACCCTTACCTCGCCGAGAGCTGGAGCCCGTCGGAAGACCTCGCTACCTGGACCTTCAACCTGCGCCAGAACGTGAAGTGGAGCAACGGCGACACCTTCAACGTCGACGACGTGCAGCACAATATCGAACGCTGGATCGCCGCCGATTCCAAGTCGGTGAACCGCACCGCGTTCCAGGACATCAAGGCCTTCGAAAAAGTCAGCGAGTTCCAGTTCCGCCTGGTGCTCAAGCGGCCGATCCTGGCGATCCCGGAGATGCTCAACGCCTTCACCTGCGCCATCGTGCACCGCAGCTTCAAGGCCGGTGACGACTGGGCGAAAAACCCGCTGGGCACCGGGCCGTTCAAGCTGACGTCGTTCGCCGTGAACAAGCAGGCGACCTTCGCCAAGCGCGCCGATTACTGGGGCAAACCAGCCAACCTTGACGAGTTGCGCTACATCGACATGGGCACCGACGTGTCCACCCACCTCGCCGCCCTGCAAGCCGGGCAAGTCGACGTGCTGTACCGCGTGACGGTGGCTGAACTGGACCTGGCCAAGCGCTTGCCCGGGGCCCAGTTGCTGACCTGCAAGTCGGCGCAAACCGTGGTGATGCGCATGGCCTGCGACCAGAAGCCGTTCACCGACCTGCGCATCCGCAAGGCGGTGGTGCTGTGCGCCGATAACGCGCAGATGCTGAAGATCGCCTATCGCGGCATGGGCACCCTCGGCGAAGACCATCATGTGGCGCCTTCCCACCCCGAATATTTCCCGCTGCCCAAGCGCAACCGCGACGTGGCGGCGGCCAAGAAGCTGCTGGCCGAAGCCGGCTTCCCCAACGGCATCGACATTGACCTGATCGTCGGCAACACCCAGGGCCGCTATGAACAGGACTGCGCGCAGATCCTGCAACAGAACTGCCTGGAAGCCGGGATCCGCATCAACCTCAAAGTGATCCCTGCTGCACAGTACTGGCCGATCTGGGACAAGGCCGCCTTCAGCCTGACCTACTGGGCCCACCGCCCGCTGGGCGTAATGTCCCTGGAACTGGCCTACCGTGGCGGTGGTGCCTGGAACGAAAGCCATTACAGCGACCCGGCGTTCGATGCCGCGCTGGACAAGGCCATGGGCATCATCGACCCGAAACAGCGCGCCGTGGCGATGGAAAATGTCGAACGCATCCTGCAGGACGCCTGCGTGATCGTGCAGCCGTTCTGGGGCGACAAGTTCACCGCCGTGAGCAAAAAGGTCCAGGGCTTCCAGGTGCACCCTTCCGACTTCTACCCGATGGACAGTGTGTGGATGAGCGCTTGATTTAGCGCACGCCCTCCTCCCTGCCCGCACACGGGCAGGCATCCCTTGAACAGTCGGAGCATGCACCCATGGCTCATTTTCTGATGCGCAAGTTATTGGCGCTGGTGGCGACCCTGCTGTCGGTGTCATTGATCGTGTTCCTGGCCCTGGAACTGAATATAGAAGACGTGGCGATCAACGTCCTCGGCCCCTACTCCGCGGCCGACCAGCGCGCCGCGTGGCTGGTGGAACATGGCTATAACCAACCCTTTGTGTGGCGCTACCTGGTGTGGCTCAAGGACTTTGTCAGCGGCGACTGGGGCACCTCGGTGTACTTTCGCGAATCAGTGATCAAGCTGCTGCTGCCGAACCTTGCGCAAACCCTGACCCTGGCCGGCCTGGCCTTGCTGGTGATGGTGCCGGTGGCGTTGACCCTCGGCGTTCTGGCCGGGATTCGCCAGGGCTCGGCGCTGGACCGCCTGGTGTCGTTCCTGTCGATCGTCACCACCTCGATTCCCGACTTCGCCAGCGCGGTTTTCGTCTCCGCGATCTTTGTGTTCTGGCTTAACTGGCTGCCCGGTGTGAGTAGCATGAGCGAAGGCTTCAGCGTCGTGCAATTGGTGCTGCCACTGATGGTGCTGTGCCTGTTCGGCGTCGGTTACCTGGCGCGCATCACCCGGGCCTCGATGGTGGAGGTGATGCAGGCGCCGTACATCCGCACGGCGCGGCTCAAGGGAGCGTCGACCTCACGCATTGTGCTGCGGCATGCCCTGCGCAATGTGCTGATCGCGCCGGTCACGGTGATCATGCTGTACATCCCGTGGCTGCTGTCGAACGTGATCGTGGTGGAGGTGTTCTTCGCCTACAAGGGCTTCGGCTCGCTGCTGTACACCGCCTCGCTGAACCATGACGTGTACCTGATCGAAGCCTGCGCGATGGTCAGTGCCGTGGTGGTGGGCATCACCAAGATCTTCTCGGACCTGGCCTACACCTGGCTCAACCCGCGCATCACCCTGCGCAGCCTCGGCGGAGGTGCCCAATGAACCTGCTGCACTCGTTCAAACATCCCTTGGCATTGCTCGGCCTGCTGCTGGTGGGCGGCTGGGTGGTGATCGCGCTGTTCGCACCGTGGATCGCGCCCCATGATCCGCTGGAAAGCTTCACGCCCTTACTGACGCCGATGACCGTCGGCGACAACGGCCAGAGCTTCCTGCTGGGCACCGACATGATTGGCCGCGACATTCTCTCGCGGCTGATCTGGGGCACCCGTACCGTGCTGTTCTGGTCGATCCTCGCCACGCTCACCGCGTTTGCCGTGGGCATCGCCATGGGCCTGTGCGCCGGCTACTTCAACGGCTGGGTCGACAGCGTGCTGTCGTATGTGGCCGACACGGTGCTGTCGTTCCCGGTGCTGGTGTTGTACATCGTGATCATCATCGCCCTCGGCGCTTCGGCGCTGAATATCCTGATTGCGGTGACCTTCACCAGCGCACCGGCGATCTTCCGGATCATGCGCGCCCTGACCATCGATATTCGCTCGCGAGACTACGTGCTCAGCGCCATCACCCAGGGCGAAGGCTCGCTGCGGATCATGCTGGTGGAAATCCTGCCCAACTGCGGCGGGCCGCTGATTGTCGATTTCTGCCTGCGCATCGGCTACACCGCGATCATGATCGGCGCCCTCGGCTTCCTGGGCCTCGGGCTGCCGCCGCCCACACCGGACTGGGGCGGCATGATCAATGACGGCCGCGCCATGGCCATCGCCTTCCCGCACCTGGTGATCTTCCCGTGCATCGCCATCTCCACCCTGATGCTGGGCCTGAGCCTGTTGGCGGACGGCCTGGATGAACACGCCCAGAAAGGCGCAAGGAGTTGAGCATGAACCACACGCAAGTACTGCGGGTGCAGAACCTGTCCATCGAATTGCCCGCCGGCGCCGACCGCAGCCACGCGGTGCAAGGCATCAGCCTGGAGGTGCGCAAGGGCGAAATCCTCTGCGTGATCGGCGAGTCCGGCTCCGGCAAGTCCGTGCTGTCGGCGGCGATCATGGGCGACTACGCCAAGGGTTTGCGGCATACCGAAGGCGTGATCGACTTCCTCGGCGATGACATTTGCACCCTCGACGAGGAGCGTTTGCGCCAGCTGCGGGGCAACCGTATCGCGATGATTTTCCAGGAGCCCATGGCGGCGCTGAACCCGGCGATTCGCATTGGCAAGCAAGTGGAAGAGATCTTCGATATTCACGCACCGCAGATGCCGGCGGCGGAGCGTCGCGAGCGCATGTTGGCGCTGCTGGAATCCACCCAACTACCGGACCCGCCACGCATCGCCAACAGCTTTGCGCACCAATTGTCTGGCGGCCAGTGCCAGCGAGTGGTGATTGCCATGGCGCTGGCGATGAACCCGGACCTGCTGATCGCCGACGAGCCCACCACGGCGCTGGACGTGACCACCCAGGCGCAAGTGCTGAAGCTGGTGCGCGAGCTGCGCGGCCGCGGGCAACACGGCATTCTGTTTATCACCCATGACTTCGGCGTGGTGGCGCAGATTGCCGACCGTATCGCGGTGATGGAAGGCGGCCGGCTGGTGGAAATCGGCGAGCGCGACCAGGTGCTGAATGCCCCGGCCCACGCCTACACCCGCAAGCTGATTGCGGCCGTGCCGGCGCTGCACCCGGAGCTGCACAAGCCGAGCGCCGACGGCGAGCTGGCATTGCGCATCGAGCACCTGACCAAGACCTACACCGTCGGTGGCAGCTCGGTGGCGGCCTTGCGCAATGTCTCGCTGCAACTGCCACGGGGCAAGACCCTGGCGATTGTCGGCGAGTCCGGTTCGGGCAAAAGCACGTTGGTGAAAGCCGCGATCCGCCTGGTGGACAGCGACAGCGGCCACGTATGGGTCGGTGACACCGACTTCCTGGCCCTGCGCGGCTCGGCGCTGGCGGCGAATCGTCGGCGCATCCAGATGATTTTCCAGGACCCGTATGGCTCGCTCAATCCTCGGCACCGGGTGGGCGACATCATCGCCCGCGCCGCGCAATTGCGCGGGTTGTCGGCCAAGGATGCGTGGGCTGAAGCCGGAGATTTGCTGGAACAGGTGGGCCTCAAGCGCGACGCCCTCAAGCGCAAGCCCCGGCAGTTCTCCGGCGGCCAGCGCCAGCGCATCGGCATCGCCCGCGCCCTGGCGATGCGCCCGGAAGTGTTGATCGCCGATGAGAGCGTGTCGGCCCTGGATGTCTCGGTGCAGAAACAGGTGCTGGAACTGCTGGCCGAACTGCAGCAGCGCCTGAACCTGAGCATCCTGTTCATCACCCACGACCTGCGGGTGGCGGCGCAGATCAGCGACTACATCGCGGTGATGCGCCAGGGCGAAGTCGTCGAGTACGGCACTGCCGAGCAAGTGCTGCTGCGCCCCCGGAACACCTACACCCAGACCTTGCTGGCCGCCGCCCCCGGCGCCTCGGAGCTGCCCGCCGCCGGCCCGCCGTTGCGGCTGATTCGCCCGCAAGCGCACTGAGTCAACCCTTTACCCCGCGTCGCAGCGTTCGTTGCGGCAAGGGGCTGCTGTTGCCAAAAAATAACTAATAACGAGAGTAAAACCATGCGACCAACCTTCCGTTACATCGCTCTGGTCCCTGTGCTTGGCGCCCTTGCGGCACCGGCCATGGCCATTCAAGTCACCGACAACCTCGACCTCGGCGGCGCCGTGCGCGCCCGTTGGGACTATGACCCGGATCGCGACATCCAGAAGTTCGGCCTCGACACCGCGTACCTCAGCGCCAAGTACAACTCCGACACCTGGATCGGCGAAGCGCAGTACCGCTTCTACGGGCGCTCCTACCCGTACCAGTACACCAAGAACTACGGCGATATCCAGTTCGCCAAGTTCGCCTGGGTGGGCTACAAGTTCAACCCCGACCAGCAGGTGCAAGTGGGTTTGAACACCGTGCCGTTTGGCTTGCAGCCGTACTTCGGCAGCACCTTCTACGAAACCCTGGGCAACGTGATCGGCCTGGAAGATGTGCAGCAGGTGGGCGCCAAGTACATCCAGCAAAGCGGCGACTGGAACATCCAGGCCGGTTACTACCTGCGCCCGGCGTGGCAAGGCAAAGGCACGAGCAAGGGCGTGACCTACTCCAGCGTGATCTCCGAGGCCGACAGCTACGTGGGCGACGGCAGCAACAACCAGGAACGCAATACCGTGGTGGTGCGGGTGGCCAAGGCCATGGACCTGGGCGGGTGGAAATCGGAAGTCGGGCTGTCCGGCCTGACCTCCACCCTGGAGAACAAGGACACCAACGACGATGGCCGGCGCAACGCGGTGGCGATCCACTACCTGGGCAAGAACGGCCCGTGGGGCGTGCAATTGCAGGCGGCACGCCAGCAGATGTCGCCGCGCAACCCGGGCACCGACAGCGTGGTGACCCTGGGCGGGTATGACGGCACGTTCAACGTGGCCAGCCGCGGCAATCTGTATGTGGCGGATTTGAGCTACGACGTGGGTGGCAAGTACCTGTTTGACCAGGTCAGCGGTGTGAAGCTGTATGCCAACTACAGCGCGTTTGACAAGTCCGAGGATCAGTTCAAGACCTCGCAGCGGGTGATCCTGGGCACGTCGTTTTCGGTGAGTAAACTGTGGGTGGCCACGGAGTGGTTGATCGGCAAGAACGATCCGTATATTGGTGGGAGCAGCTATACCGAGAGCTTGGGGGCTGGGGGGAGTAACCAGTGGGAGAATCAGTTGTATATGAACATTGGCTACTACTTCTAAAATAGGCGGCGTCTTCACTGACGCCTTCGCGAGCAAGCCCGCTCCCACATTTTGACCGCGGCGCCGATCAAATGTGGGAGCGGGCTTGCTCGCGAAGAGGCCGCCAAAAACACCATAAAAACAACAGGTGTGGAATCCATTTCATGCGCCAACTGCCCTCCCTCAACATGCTCCGTGTCTTCGAAGAAGTCGCCCGCCACCGCAGCTTCAGCCAGGCCGCCGTGGGCCTCAACGTCACCCAGGGCGCCGTCAGCCGCCAGATCAAACAACTGGAAGACTACCTCGGCGTCGCCCTCTTCATCCGCACGCCCCAGGGCCTGTCCCTGACCGAAGCCGGCTTCGCCCTCTCCCCGCACCTGAGCGACGCCTTCGACCATATCGAGCGCGCCCTGCACGCCGTGCGCGTGCCCAACCTGCGCCAGCGCCTGCGCATCGTCGCCCCGCCCACCTGGGCCACCCGCTGGCTGTCCGCCCACCTGCGCCGGTTTTGCGAGCGTTACCCGGACATCAACCTCAGCGTCACCCACCAAAACACCCACGCGAGCCTGGCGGAAATCGACTGCCAGGTCCGCTTCGGCCTGGAAGCGGCCACGCAGTGCAGCAGTGAACTGTTGGTGATGGAACGCCACATCGCCGTCGCCAGCCCGGAACTGTTCAGCGACGGTCAGCCGCCCGACCTGCGGCGCTTTCCGCTGCTGCACATCCTGCACGACGGCAAGCGCTTGAAGGTTTGGGAGAACTGGCTGGCGGCCATGGGCCGGGAAGATATCGATGCAGGCCAGGGCCTGGAATTCAGCACCCTGGACCAGGTGATCCACACCGCCCTGGCCGGCGGTGGGCTCGCGGTGATCGACCGGCAGATGATCGAGCGCGAACTGGCGAATGGCAGCCTGCTGCCGATCACCCCGGTGGAGGTGATCGGCCCGTATGGCTATTGGCTGGATGTGGCAAGTGACAAGCAGGGTTTATCCAAGGTTCGGTTGTTTACGCAGTGGTTGAACCGGGTGAGCAATCCCTGACACCGCAGGCTCGGCCTTGCACGCCTGGCTCAAGGTCAACGCCTTGGTTTCCGGCGCCCAGGCCCAGGAGATGATCGCCCCCAGCACCAGGATAGCGGCGAGGATGCCCATGGTCGGGCTCAGGCCGATCCCCGCTACGCTCACCGGCAACAGGAAGGTACTCACCGCCGAACCCAGGCGGCTGACGGCTGTGGCAAGGCCGATGCCGCTGGCCCGCACTTCGGTCGGGAAGCTCTCCGCCGGGAATACGCCCACCAGGTTGCTCACCGCCGACAGCACCAGGGTGAACACGCCGAACGTCAGCACCATCAACCACGCCATGCTGCCCGGCAATACCGCCAGCAGGAACAGCGCCGCCGCCAGGATGATGAACGAGTTGATCAGAAAGCCCCGCCGGGAGAATTTCACGGTGCACCAGATGCCGATCAAGGCGCCGATGATCAGCAGCAGGTTGAGCATCAGCTCGGTGCCAAAACCTTCGGCCAGGCCCATCTTCTGCAGGATCGACGGCAGGAAGGTGTAGATGGCGAAGTACGGCATCACGATGCACACGAAGAACAGGCAGTTGAACGCGGTGCGCTTGCGGTATTCACGGCTGAACAGCACGCCGTAGCCGGAACGGGTTTGCGTCGACGGCTCTTCATCGAGGACCACGTGTTCGCCGAGGTGTTTCTTGACGATGGCTCGGGCCTCGGCAATCCGGCCCTGGTTGACCAGCCAGCGCGGCGATTCGGGCGTGCCGATGCGCGCGATCAGGATCAGCCCGGCAGGAATTGCCGACGATGCGAGCATCCAGCGCCAGGCATCATCGCCGAGGCTGAGCATGGCGGTGCCGACAAAGGTCGCGGCCACGTAACCAACCGTCCACACCACGCTGAAGGAGCCCAGCAGTACCCCGCGATGTTTCCTGGGTGAGAACTCGGCAAGCATCGCGTGGCCGACGCTGAAGTCGCCGCCCAGGCCGATACCGATCAACACCCGGCAGAGGAACAGGCCCATGGCGGTTTCGGCATAGAACTGCATCACCGAGGCAACGGTGATCAGGACGAAGCTGACCAGGAAGATTTTCTGCCGGCCGAGGGTGTCGGAGATCCAGCCAAAGAACAGGCTGCCCATAAACAAGCCGATCAGGGCCGAGGCGCCGATCAGGCCTTGCAAGAAGGCGTCCAGTTGCATCTGTGGGCTGAGCAAGGTGAAGGCAATGCCGATCAGGCCGAGGATATAGCCATCGGTGAAGTGCGCGCCGAAGGTCAGGCCGGCGATTTTAAGGTGGAAGCGACCGATGGGCAGGTCGTCGATTTTGATGGGTTGAGTGGACATGGTGTTCTCCATATTTTTGTTCTTGACGGAGTAACAGCGGGCAAGCCCATTTCCCTGTGGGAGCGGGCTTGCTCGCGAAGGCGGTGTGTCAGTCAATGCATGTGGTGGCAGGCCCACCGCTTTCGCGAGCAAGCCCGCTCCCACATTGGATCGGGGTTGTTTGGGTAAATGGGGTCAGAGACCGCCCATCAAAAGGTATTTGATCTCCAGGTAATCCTCCAGGCCGTACCTGGAACCTTCACGGCCCAGGCCCGACTCCTTGATCCCGCCAAACGGTGCGACTTCGGTGGAGATGATCCCTTCGTTGATCCCGACCATGCCCGCTTCCAGGCCTTCGGCCATGCGCCATACGCGGCCGATGTCGCGGCTGTAGAAGTAGGCCGACAAGCCAAACGGCGTGTCATTCGCCCGTTGCAGCACTTCGGCTTCGTCCTTGAAGCGGAAGCAGGCCGCCACCGGGCCGAAGGTTTCTTCCTGGGCAATCAGCATCTCGCCGTGGGCTTCGGTGAGGATGGTCGGTTCGAAGAACGTCCCGCCCAAGGCATGGCGACGGCCGCCGCACAGCAGCTTGGCGCCTTTCTCCAGGGCGTCGCCGACGTGGGCTTCAACCTTGGCCAACGCGGCCGCATTGATCAGCGGGCCTTGTTCGGTTTCGCCCTCGAGGGCGCTGCCGACGCGCATCGCAGAGACCGCTTCGGCCAGCTTGCGGGTGAACGCATCGTACACAGCGTCCTGGATAAAGAAGCGGTTGACGCAGACGCAGGTCTGCCCGGTATTGCGAAACTTGGAAGCCATGGCGCCTTTGACGGCAGCGTCCAGGTCGGCATCGTCGAACACGATAAAGGGCGCGTTGCCGCCCAGTTCCAGGGAGACCTTTTTCAAGGTGTCGGCGGCCTGGCGCATCAGCAGCTTGCCGGTGCGGGTGGAGCCGGTGAAGGACAGCTTGCGCACAATGCTGGAGGCTTGCAGTGCGCCACCGATGGCCACGGCATCGCCGGACACGATGTTGAACACGCCCGCCGGAATCCCGGCCTGTTCTGCCAACACCGCCAGGGCGAAGGCCGACAGCGGGGTTTCTTCCGACGGTTTGAGAATCATCGTGCAACCCGCCGCCAGCGCCGGGCCGACCTTGCGGGTGACCATGGCCAGGGGGAAATTCCATGGGGTGATCGCTGCGACCACGCCGATGGCTTCCTTGGTCACGATGATCCGCGCGTCGGCCTTGTGGCTCGGGATCACGTCGCCATAGGCACGCTTGGCTTCTTCGGCAAACCATTCGAGGAAGCTCGCCGCGTAGACCACTTCGCCCATGGCTTCGGCCAGCGGCTTGCCCTGTTCCAGGCTGAGCAGGTGGGCCAGGTCCTTCTGGTTGCTCAGCATCAACTCGCTCCAGCGCTTGAGGCACTGGCTGCGTTCCTTGGCGGTGAGCTTGCGCCAGGCCGGCAACGCGCGGTTGGCGGCGGCAATGGCCAGGTCGGTTTCTTCAGCCCCGGCGCGTTGGACTTCGGCGATCTGCGCACCATTGGCCGGGTTGCGCACCGGGTAGACCGGCCCACCGCTGGACCATTGGCCATCAATGAAATTGCCTGTGCGAATCAGCGGGTTCATGCCACGGCCTCTATCAGGTTAAAACGGTCCAGGCCCGGACGGGCGCTGCGCAAGATGCGTTTGCCGGCGGTGTAGTCGTTGATCACATCGCACGGCGTGTAGTTGCGCTCCAGCTCGTGCAGTTCTTCGGCATCCAGTTGGGTGTCGAGGGCTGCAAGCGCACTATCAAATTGAGCGGTGGTGTCGGCGCCCACCAGCATCACGTCCACACCCGGATGATTGGCCACCCAGGCCTGGGCAATCTGTGCGTTGGACACGCCACGGGCACGGGCCACACGTTGCACCGAGTGGGCGATGTCGAACGACGCCTGGTCGCTGTACATCTGCTGGGTGAAGAAGTCGGTCTGGTTGCGGGTCGACTGCACTTCGCCGGTGAGCAAGCCACGGGCCAGCGGGCTGAACACCGACACGCCCAGGCCCTGGTCGCGGCAGAACGGGATCATCTCGCGCTCTTCCTCGCGGTAGGCGCAGTTCAGTTGCAGCTGCATGTTGATCGGCTTGACCCAGCCATTGCGCTCGCAGGCCATGAGGATTTTTGCCAGTTGCCCGGTGAGCATGGTCGACACGCCGATGTAGCGCGCCTTGCCGGAACGCACGATGTCGTTGAGGGCGCCCATGGTTTCTTCCACCGGGGTGTTCACGTCGAAGTAATGCAGCATGAACACGTCGACGTAATCCATGCCAAGGCGGCTCAGGGACGCGTCGATGCTGTCCATGATGTGCTTGCGCGAATGGCCGCTGGCATTGATGCCGCTGCGGGTGCCGTAGCCGACCTTGGTGGTGACCACGATGTCTTCACGGCGCGCAACGCGCTTCAGGATGCGCCCGACCACTTCCTCGCCGACGCCTGCGGAATAGAAGTCCGCCAGGTCGATGAAGTTGACACCGTTGGCCAGGGCATGGGCAACGATGGGTTCGCTTTGTTTCTCGTCGAAGATCCACGGTTTCCAGTCCGGGGTGCCCATGTTCATGGTGCCCAGGCACAGGCGCGAGACTTGCAGGCCGGAGTTGCCCAAACGGATGTATTGCATGGGAATGTCCTCAGGCTTTTGGCGTGTAGAAAGGGTTGCTGATGTGGTTGACCACATCCGCCAGTTGCGCGGTGTGCGGCAAGCCTGTGAGGGCGGCGCGGATCGCAGTGCGGCAGGCGTTGTAGTTGTTGAGGTAGACCGCATCCAGGTCGTCGCAGGCCGGGTTTACCCAGTTGGCGGTGACAATCGCCCACTCGTCCTCGGCTTCCGGCGGCAGGGTGCCGTCGAGCAGGGCTTCGAGCACCGCCTTGGCGATCCCGGCCTGGGACGCGCCCCAGGTGGCATTGCCGTGCAGGTCGCTGCCGATGGCGGCCTTGTTGACGTAGAGGGTCATGGGTTTGACCGGGATGTTCGGCTGGGCAATCACCATGAACGGGCAATGGCCCTGGCTTGGCGACGCCAAACTGTTGGCAAACGCCTGGCCGGCCGGACCGTTGCGCGGGCCGATCAGGATGTTGATGTGGGCAGCATTTACGCCTGGGCCTTCGAAGCCTTCGCCGATGTACAGATCAAGTGCTTTCATTTCGCAAACGCTCTTTTTTGTTATGGGGAGCTGGTTGGCGAATTTTTAGCACTGGCCCGCGTAGCGGCCGTAACCATTAAAAGTCATGGGGCTGTGAGTTTTAGTCATGGCCCTGCGACCATCGGCCTGGTCTTGTGCGTTGACCATCGTTGTTACACCCCATATAGTGTGCCCACAAACACAGACAACCACTACATAGTGTGCAAGAACGCTGAACACCGACCACACTATGCGCAGTATTTCAATGCCTTGAAGCCTGCAAAACGCACATTTTTGAACACGCTGGGTGAATCGAAGCCCACGCCGTCAGACGGACCACGTAGGAGCAATTCAATGCTGAGTTGGGATGAAGCAGATCAACCAGACACCGGTGACGTAGTCATCCGGGGCGCCAACGCCGGCCACGCCACCGAAGCCAACATGGACCGCCTCGACGGTGCCGGCGCTGCCGCCGCCCTTGAAGCCCGCAACGTGACCGCCAGCGACTCCGCCGCGATCATCCGCGCCAAGGCCGCCCTCGACAAACTCGACGTCGCCGAAGGCCTCGCCGAACTGGAAGGCTCCGCCGCCCGCGTCGCCGTTGACGAAAAGCGCATGATCAACTGCCGCGCCGACCTCAACCAACTCGTACCCTTCAAGTACGACTGGGCCTGGCAGAAGTACCTCGACGGCTGCGCCAACCACTGGATGCCGCAAGAGGTCAACATGACCGCCGACATCGCCTTGTGGAAAAACCCCGAAGGCCTGACCGACGACGAACGTCGCATCGTGATGCGCAACCTCGGCTTCTTCTCCACTGCGGATTCGTTGGTCGCGAACAACCTGGTACTGGCCGTATACCGCCTGATCACCAACCCGGAGTGCCGCCAGTACATCCTGCGCCAGGCCTTCGAAGAAGCGATCCACACCCACGCCTACCAGTACTGCATCGAATCGCTGGCCATGGATGAAGGCGAGATCTTCAACATGTACCACGAGATTCCATCGGTCGCCAAAAAGGCTGCCTGGGGCTTGAAGTACACCCGTTCGATCTCCGATCCGAAGTTCGAAACCGGCACCGTCGAAACCGACAAAGAATTGCTGCGTAACCTGGTCGCGTACTACTGCGTCCTGGAAGGCATCTTCTTCTACTGCGGCTTTACCCAGATTTTGTCCATGGGCCGTCGGAACAAAATGACCGGCGTTGCGGAACAGTTCCAGTACATCCTGCGGGATGAGTCGATGCACCTGAACTTCGGTATCGATGTGATCAACCAGATCAAAATCGAAAACCCGCACTTGTGGGATGCCGAGATGAAGGAAGAAGCGACACAGATGATCCTGCAAGGGACTCAGCTGGAGATTGAATACGCGCGTGACACCATGCCGCGTGGGGTGCTGGGGATGAATGCGGCGATGATGGAGGACTACCTCAAGTTCATCGCCAACCGTCGTCTGTCGCAGATTGGGTTGAAGGAAGAGTATCCAGGGACGACTAACCCATTCCCGTGGATGAGCGAGATCATGGACTTGAAGAAAGAGAAGAACTTCTTCGAGACCCGTGTGATCGAGTACCAGACTGGCGGCGCGCTGAGCTGGGATTGATTTAAAGCGGCCCCTTCGGGGGCCGTGTTGTTTCACCTGTCGATGTTTTTTTATGCCCAATCAAACCATCAAGACCCCCTGCGTCGGCCTGTGCTCCACCGTCTACGGAGACCTGGTATGCCGGGGCTGCAAGCGCTATCACCATGAAGTGATTCAGTGGAACGGCTACAACGCCGAGGAGAAACAGGCGGTGTGGCTGCGCCTGGAACAACTGCTGGTGCAGGTGATGACCAGCAAGCTGCAGGTGCTGGACCCGCAGCGCCTGCGCCAGCAACTGGAAGATCGCAAGATCCGCTTTGTGCCCCACCAGTCGCCGTATTGCTGGGCGTATCAGTTGATCGCCCGGGGCGCGCGGGTGATTTCGAAGCTGGATGCGTATGGGTTGGCGCTGTTGCCGGAGTTTCGCGAGCGCAATCTGGCAGATTTGCGGGATGCGATTGACCGGGAGTTTTTCCTGTTGTCCGAGGCGCATTACGAGCGGTATATCGCGCCGGGGTTTCTGCGGGAATCGTTTGGGGCGCCGTTGATAGCCAGTATTTAGACAACCACACAGAACCAGTGTGGGAGCGGGCTTGCTCGCGAAAGCGGTGTATCAGTTGCCGGATATATTGACTGACACACCGCATTCGCGAGCAAGCCCGCTCCCACATTTAGATCTTTGTCGCTCAGGAGGTCCAGGACGGCTCGCGATCGGTCTGCACCCCATAACGCTTTATCGCCTGCTGGCAAACCTGCCTGTCCAGACTCCCCTGCTCTACTAACGCCGTCAGCGCCGCCAGCACGATGTGATGGCGGTCCACCTCGAAGAAATCCCGCAACGCCGCCCGGGTATCGCTGCGACCAAAGCCATCCGTCCCCAGCACGGTGTAAGCCGAATCCACGTACGACCCAAGCATCTGCGGCACCGCCCTTACATAGTCAGATACCGCCACCACCGGCGCGCCCTTGGGCAAACACTCCGCCAGGTGGCTGCGCCGCGCCGGCTGTTGCGGATGCAGGCGGTTCCAGCGTTCCACGTCACGGGCGTCCCGGGCCAGTTCGCTGAAGCTGGTGACACTGAACACTTCAGCGTCAACCTGCCAATCCTCCGCCAACAATTGCGCCGCTGCCTGGGCTTCGCGCACCAGCGTGCCGGAGCCGAGCAACCGGACCTTACCGCCAGGCTGCCCGCTCAGCCGGTACATGCCTTTGATGATCGCCGCTTCGACGCCTTCCGGCAGGCTCGGCTGCGGGTAGTTTTCGTTCATCAGGGTCACGTAGTAGAACTCGTCCACATCGTGCTCCAGCATCTGGCGCATGCCATGGTCGAGGATCACCGCAAACTCGCCGGCAAACGCCGGGTCGTAGGCGCGGCAATTGGGCACGGTGGCGGCCATCAGGTGGCTGCTGCCGTCCTGGTGCTGCAAGCCTTCGCCACCCAGGGTGGTGCGCCCGGCAGTGGCGCCCAGCAGGAAACCTCGGGCACGCTGGTCGGCCGCGGCCCAGATGAGGTCCCCCACGCGCTGGAAACCGAACATCGAGTAATAGATATAGAACGGCAGCATCCGCAGGCCATGCACCGAATAACTGGTGGCCGCCGCGACCCAGGAACTGATGGCGCTGGCTTCGCTGATGCCTTCTTCAAGGATCTGCCCGTCGGTGGCTTCGCGGTAGCTGAGGATCGAGCCGATGTCTTCGGGCTCGTAGCGCTGGCCGACGCTGGAATAGATGCCGATCTGCTTGAACAGGTTGGCCATGCCGAAGGTGCGCGCTTCGTCGGCGACGATGGGCACGATGCGCGGGCCGAGGGCCTTGTCCTTGAGCAGATTGGTGAGCATGCGCACAAAGGCCATGGTGGTGGACATTTCCTTGCCCTCCGCCTGGGTGGCAAACGCGCCGTAGCCCGACACCGGCGGGACACTCACGCTGGGCGCCTGCTGGCCACGGCTCGGCACATACCCGCCGAGGGTGGCGCGGCGTTGGTGCAAGTAGCGCATTTCGAGGCTGCCTTCAGCGGGCTTGTAGAAGCTCAGGGATTCGGCCTGTTCATCCGACAGCGGCAACTGGAAGCGATTGCGGAAGGCGATCAAGGCCTCGCGGTCGAGCTTCTTCTGCTGGTGGGTGGTCATCTTGCCCTGCCCGGCCTCGCCCATGCCAAAGCCCTTTTTGGTCTGGGCCAGGATCACCGTGGGTTTGCCGGCGACCCGGCGCGCCGCGTGATAGGCCGCGTGGATCTTGACCATGTCATGGCCGCCACGCTTGAGCCGGTCGATCTGCTCGTCGCTCAGGCCCTCGACCAGTTTGGACAGCGCCTCGCTCTGGCCGAAGAAATGTTCGCGGTTGTAGGCGCCGTCCTTGGCGGCGAAGGTCTGGAATTGTCCGTCCACCGTCTGCGACAGGGTGCGCGCCAGCTCGCCGTCGGTGTCCTTGGCCAGCAAGGCGTCCCAGTCCGAGCCCCAGACCAGCTTGATCACGTTCCAGCCGGCACCGGCGAACAACGCCTCCAGCTCGTCGATAATTCGCCCGTTGCCACGCACCGGGCCGTCGAGCCGTTGCAGGTTGCAGTTGACCACCCAGGTCAGGTTGTCCAGGCCTTCACGGGCGGCCAGGGTGAGGGCCGACATGCTTTCCGGTTCGTCCATCTCGCCGTCGCCGAATACGCCCCATACGTGGCGGTCGGTGCTGTCCTGCAAGCCGCGGTGTTGCAGGTAGCGCATGAACCGCGCCTGGAAAATCGAGCTGATGGGGCCAATGCCCATGGACCCGGTGGGAAATTGCCAAAAGTCCGGCATCAACCACGGATGGGGATAGCTGGACAAACCTCGGGCGCCCGCCTTGCCTGCACCGATTTCCTGGCGATAGTGGGCCAGGTCGGCCTCGCTCAGGCGCCCTTCAAGGAAGGCGCGAGCATAGATGCCGGGGGCGGAATGCGGCTGGTAGAACACCAGGTCGCCGCCAAAACTGTCGCTTCGGGCCCGGAAAAAGTGGTTGAAGCCCACCTCGAACAAATCCGCCGCGCTGGCGTAGCTGGCGATATGCCCGCCCAGTTCGCCATAGGCCTGGTTGGCGCGCACCACCATGGCCAGGGCGTTCCAGCGCACCACTGAGGCCAAGCGTTCTTCGGTGGCCAGGTCGCCGGGAAACGGCGGTTGCTGCTCTACGGCGATGCTATTGATGTAGGGCGTGCCATGCCGGGGTTTCCAGGCGATGTGCGGCGCGCCGCCGGCATCCGCCAGCATGTCGAGGATCTCCCGTGCGCGCGCCGCGCCGGCGTTGGCCACCAGGGAGGCCAGGGCATCGCGCCATTCGGCCAGTTCTTCCTGGTCCATCGCTGTCTGACTCACTGCACTCGCGAAACCGTTCATGGGCACCTCCGGGCTTTTTTTCCAGTTTATGTCGGTGCCAAGGGATTTTTTGACTGTTGTGCGCCGCCTCTCGGGGACTTTTGAGCATAAATCACTGCCAATCAGCAAATTCAAAGCACGTTGTGCTTCAACTCCCGAACACCCCGCAATTGTGTTTAAAATGCCGCCCGCTCAATGACCGACGTTGCCCGATGAACCCAGACGCACTCGCCACCCTGCACACCCATTTGCTGAATGCCCTGCAAACCGTCCCCGCCGAGACCCGGCGCCTGTTTCACGGGCGTGGCCGCTGCTGGCCGGGCCTGGAGCAACTGACAGTGGACTGGCTGCAAGGCGTGGTGCTGGTCTCGCTGTTCAAGGAGCCTGAAGCCGCGGAGCTTGAGGCCTTGAAGCAGATGCTGGTGCAGATCGACTGGCGGTCATTCGGCGCCCATACCGTGGCGCTGCAACACCGCTACCTGCCGCAAAGCACCACCGAATGGCTGCTGGGCGAGGTGGTCGACGAACTGACCATCACCGAAGGCGGCTTGCGCTACCTGATCGACCTGGGCAAAAAGCAGAACAGTGGGCTGTTCCTCGACATGCGTTACGGCCGCAACTGGGTACGCGAACAGGCTCATGGCCTGCGGGTGCTGAACCTGTTCGCCTACACCTGTGGTTTCTCCGTGGCGGCCATCGAAGGCGGCGCCGAGCATGTGGTGAACCTGGACATGGCCCGTGGCGCCCTGAGCCGGGGTCGCGACAATCACCGCCTGAACGGCCACGACCTGAGCAAGGTGACGTTCCTCGGCCACGACCTGTTCAAGTCCTGGGCCAAGGTCACCAACAGCGGCCCGTACGACCTGGTGATCATCGACCCGCCCTCGTTCCAGAAAGGCAGTTTCCTTTTGACCAAGGACTACCAGCGGGTGCTGCGTCGCCTGCCGGATTTGCTCACGGCCCAGGGTACGGTGCTGGCGTGCATGAACGACCCGGCGTTCGGCGAAGACTTCCTGATCGACGGCGTAACCCGCGAAGCGCCTGGCCTGCGCTTTGACCAGCGGCTGGAAAACCCGCCGGAATTCCCCGATATCGACCCGCAAAGCGGATTAAAGGCACTGGTGTTTCGCCAAGGCTGATGCCGAAACGTCCTGCGCTTGCTACGCTTAACCTACGCCGGGTGGTGAACCTTATCCCACCCTTCCCGGTCGATACCTGCACACTCTGGCCAGATTCGACGGTGCTACCCCGTCGGCTGCCCTGTTTCACCTTTTGGAGAACGCCCCTGTGATATCGACCCTGCATGTAGCCCGTCTCAAGGCCTGGGGCGCCCATGGTTTTACCGCCACCGGCGTGGTGCTGGCCTTCCTGGCCACCCTGGCACTGCTCGACAACCAGCCCAAGGCTTGCCTGCTGTGGCTGGGCCTGGCCTTGATCGTCGATGGGGTCGACGGCTCTCTCGCGCGACGGGTGAATGTGCAAACAGTGCTGCCAAGCTTCGATGGCTCGGTATTGGACCTGGTGATTGATTACCTGACGTACGTGTTTATTCCGGCGCTGTTTATCTATCGCTATATCGCCCTGCCGGACTTCACCCCGTTGTTTACGGTGTCGGTGATTCTGGTGTCGTCGCTGTTCTGCTTCTGCAACGTCAACATGAAGAGCAAGGACAACTACTTCGTCGGCTTCCCCGCCGCATGGAACGTGGTGGCGCTGTGCGTCTATATCATCCAGCCGGAAGCCTGGGTCACCTTGCTCACCGTGATCGGCCTGGCGTTGCTGACCGTGACGCCGATGAAGTTCCTGCACCCGTTCCGGGTCAAGCGCTTCATGCCGATCAATATTGCCGTGACCACCATCTGGTTGCTGTGCAGCCTGCTGCTGGTGATCGACTTCCCGTACACCAATCGCCTGACCCTGGGCCTGTGGTTGCTGATGTCGGCGTACTTCCTGGGGATCTGCATCTGGCGGACCGCACTGGAGTGGGTCGAAACACATAAATAGCCAAGCAGGCACGGTTGAAATGTGGGAGCGGGCTTGCTCGCGAATGCGGTGGATCAGCCACTCTATCCGGTGACTGACACTGCGCATTCGCGAGCAAGCCCGCTCCCACATTTGGATCGCCTCGACCCAGGGTTATGGGTAAGATACCGGCCTTTCGCGCAGCCCTTGCTGCGCCCTGCCGACTAAGTCTTGCCCATGCCTTTCGAACTCAGCGTTGACCTCACCACCCTGGCGATCCTCGCCGTGGTTGCCTTTATCGCCGGTTTCATCGACGCCATCGCCGGCGGTGGCGGCCTGCTCACCACGCCCGCCCTGCTGACCGCCGGCATGCCGCCCCACCTGGTGCTGGGCACCAACAAACTCAGTTCCACCTTCGGCTCGGCCACTGCCAGCTTTACCTTCTACCGGCGCAAGCTGTTTCATCCGCGCCAGTGGGTGCACGCCATCGTCGGCACCCTGGTCGGTGCACTCACCGGCGCGGTCGTGGCCCATTACCTGCCGGCAGAAACCCTGAACAAGATGCTCCCGGTGATTGTGTTCGGCTGCGGTTTGTATTTGCTGTTCGGCGGCACGCCCAAGGCGGCGCTGGACAACGACGCACCGATCAAGAAGAAATGGCAGTCCACCCAGGGCTTTGGCCTGGGTTTCTACGACGGCGTCGCCGGCCCGGGCACCGGGGCCTTCTGGACCGTGAGTACCATGCTGTTGCACCCCATCGACCTGGTAAAGGCCAGCGGCGTGGCGCGCAGCATGAACTTCGTCAGCAACGCGGCGGCGCTGACGGTGTTCATTTTCAATGGCTCGGTAGACTGGATTGTCGGCCTGTGCATGGGCGTGTCGGTGATGTGCGGCGCGTTTTTTGGCGCACGCAGCGCCATCAGCGGCGGCGCCAAGTTCATTCGCCCGGTGTTCATCACCGTGGTGCTCGGCCTGACGGTGCGCCTAGCCTGGCAGCACTGGTTCAGCGCGGCCTAGGCGACGAGCCAGGTAGAGGTCGATCAGGTAGCGCGCAATCGAGCGCGACGCCGGCAACGGCGGCAGTTCATGGATGTTGAACCACTGCGCGTCTTCGATCTCGTCAGCCTGGGGCACGATGTCGCCGCCGGCGTACTCGGCGTGAAAGCCCAGCATCATCGAGTGCGGGAACGGCCAGCACTGGCTGCCCATGTACTGGATGTTCTTGACCTCCACCTGCACTTCTTCACGCACTTCGCGAATCAGGCAGTCCTCGGCCGACTCGCCCGGCTCGGCAAACCCCGCCAGGGTACTGTAGACACCCGTGACAAAGCGCGGCGAACGGGCCAGCAGGATCTCGTCGCCACGGGTCACCAACACGATCATGCTCGGCGAGATCCGCGGGTAGCTGCGCAGGTCACAGGCCTGGCAGAACATCGCCCGCTCCCGTGGCACCTGCACCATCGCCTGGCCGCAACTGCCGCAAAAACGATGCTCCCGGGCCCAGGTGCCGATTTGCGCGGCGTAGCCCAGGACTTTGTACAGCGTGTGATCGCCCTGCAGCATGAATGCCCGCAGGCCCTGCCAGCCGCAGCCCGGCACGTCGGCGGGGCTGTTGAGTTCCAGCAGGTACACCGGCTCGCCGTCCAGGTGGCCGATGCCATGCTCGGCGAACACCGAGAGGTCCTGGCGCTTGAGCCATTCCCGGGGAAACAGCGGGCCGTTCTGGTGGTGTAAAAAGCCTTCACGGCTGCGGGCCACGGCCCAGCCGCCCGGGGCGTCATTGTCCAGCAGCGTTGTGGTAATCCAGCCTGGGGTCATGTTCAGTCAATCCACGAAGTCGGGTTTCTGCTTGCTCATATGGGCCGCGATGGCCACGCGCAGGTCGTTGGATTGCAACATAGCTGAGTTCCAGGTGGCAACGTATTCCAAACCGTCATTGATCGTGTGGTCACGCATGTAGCTGATCATCGCCTTGGTGCCGGTGACCGCGATCGGTGATTTGGCGGCTATTTCCCGGGCGATTTCCAGCACGCCGGCCAGCAGGCTCTGGTGATCGCTGTACACCCGATTCACCAGGCCGATGCTGCGGGCCTCTTCGGCGCCGAACTGGCGGCCGGTGTAGGCCAGCTCGCGCAGCATGCCGTCGCCGACGATGCGCGGCAGGCGTTGCAGGGTGCCGACGTCGGCGGCCATGCCGATGTCGATTTCCTTGATGGAGAATTGCGCATCTTCGGCGGCGTAGCGCATGTCACAGGCGCTGATCAGGTCGATGGCGCCGCCGATGCAGTAGCCATGGATCGCCGCGAGTACCGGCTTGCGGCAGTTGTCGACGGCGTTGAAGGAAGCTTGCAGTTCGAGGATCTTGCGCCGCAGCAGGCGCGCGTTGCGGCCTACGTCCTTGCCGAAGTCATTGGCCACCGAGGCCAGCATCATCAGGTCGATGCCGGAGGAGAAATGCTTGCCGGCGCCGCTGATGACTACGGCACGCACCGCGTCGGTGTCTTCGACCCATTGGAAGATGTCGATGATCTCGGTCCAGAACGCCGCGTTCATCGCGTTGATCTTTTCCGGGCGATTGAGCTGCACATGGGCGACGTTGCCGCTGAGTTCGACGACAAAGGCTTGGTATTCGGACATGGCAGTGATCCTTGACTGGCGGCTGGAATAGGGGCCGAACTATAACAAGGCACCGCGTGAGGTGGTAAGGCTGTGCAAACGCCAAATTCGGGACTGAAGAACGATGAAGATCAAATGTGGGAGCTGGCTTGCCTGCGATGGCGGTGTATCAGTTAGCAAAGATGCAAGCTGACCCACCGCCATCGCAGGCAAGCCAGCTCCCACAATGGTTTTGTGGTGTTCTTTAACTCGGCAGCCAGAGGCGGAAGCGTGCACCACCCAATGGCGAAGCCTGGGCCGTCAATGTTCCGCCCTGCGCCTCCAGCGCCCGCCGGCTGATGGCCAATCCCAGGCCAAAACCGCCAGTGGCTCGATCCCGGCTGCGATCCAGCCGGTAGAACGGCTCGAAAATCCGCTCCCGCTGGTCAACCGGAATGCCAATACCGTCATCATCCACGCAAATCTCGCACCCCCTGGGACACACCTTCACCCCCACCTGAATTCGCCGCTCGCAATACCGCATGGCGTTGCGCAGCAGGTTTTGCAGGGCCCGGGCGGTCAGGCGCGGGTCCAGGGTGAAGCGTTCCACGGCGCAGTCCAGCACCACGTCCATCACGATATCGGGGTTTTCCAGTTCGTCGTCGACGCTGCCCAGGATGCTGTCGATGAACTCATCCAGCACCACTTCCACCCGCTCGGGTGTTTGCGCCGGGTTTTGCAAACGGCTGTAGGAGAGCAGCTCCAGCACCAGCTCATCCAGCTCGCGAATGTGCGCCACCAACCCTTGCAGCCGCTCACGGCTGGCCGCCGGGAGGTCGTCGGACAGCGCCAGGGCCAGGCCGAAGTCCAGGCGCGTCAGCGGCGTACGCAGTTCATGGGAGACGGCATTGAGCAAGTCGCGTTGCTGGTTGAGCAGCTGTTCGATGTCGTTGGCCATGGTGTCGAACACCGCCGCCAGGCTGCCGATGTTGGAGCTGGGCGGGATTTTTGTGCGGGCCGCAAGGTTGCCCTGGCCGAGTTGCGCGGCGGTGCTTTTCAGGCGCTCCAGGTCGCGCCAGTGGGGCCGCAGCCAGAACAGCAGGCATGCCAGCAGCGCCGCGCCGATCAGCACGTTCATGCTCCAGTACAGCAGGTTCATGTCCAGCGGGTCCGGCGGTACCGAGACCTTGACCACCAACTGGTCGTCCAGGGCCGAGCTGACGTCGTCCGCCCAGCCCCACTCGCCCAGGCGAATCACCATCTGGTCTTTTTCCAGCAGGCGCTGTTCTTCAGGGGTGTAGCTGGCGTCCTGGATACGCAGCAGTTGCACCTTCAGCGGCGCGAAATCCGCCGACAGTCGCACGGTGACATTGGCCCACTGCTCCATCGGCACCCGTCGATACTCCTTGACGATCAGGCTCTGCATGCCTCGGGACTGCTCGATGTTGTAGTTCATGTAACGGTGTTCAAACAGCTGGATCACCGCCCGGGGCACCAGGTAAATCGCGGCGGCGAAGGTGACGATGGTGATCAGGTACAGCCGAATCAGGACGCGAAACATGGCTCAGCATTCCCACTCGGAACGGCTGAACAGGTAGCCCTTGCCCCACACCGTCTTGATCTTGCGCGCCTCGCCCGCGTGGTCGTCGAACTTGCGCCGCAGCTTTGAAATCGCCACGTCCACCGAACGGTCGGTGCCGTTGAACTCGATGCCGCGCAGGCGTTGCAGGATCTGGTCGCGGCTGAGCACTTCGCCGGCGTGCCGGGCCAGCACCACCAGCAGGTTGTATTCCCCGCTGGACAGCTCAACCGGCTGGCCGCGCCAGGTCACGGTACGTTCCGACAGGTCGATGCACAGGTTGCCCATCAGGATCTGGTCGTTGGCCACCTGGGGTTCGGTGAGGCTGCTGCGGCGCAGCAAGGTTCGCACCCGCGCCAGCAATACCCGCGGCTCGCAAGGTTTGGTGACGTAGTCGTCGGCGCCCATTTCCAGGCCCAACACCTGGTCATGGCTGTCGTCGCGGGCGGTGAGCATCAGGATCGGCAGCGTGGCCGAGTCGGCCCGCAGCAACCGGCACACCTGCAGGCCGTCAAGGCCCGGCAGCATCAGGTCGAGGATCACCAGGTCCGGCGGGTTGAGTCGCGCACGCTCACGCACGTGGTCGCCACGGCTGAGCACGCTGACGTGATAGCCGTTGCGTTCCAGGTAACTGGCGATCAATTCGGAGAGCGCGGCGTCGTCTTCCACCAGAAGAATGTTGGGCATGGTATTTCCAAATAATACAATTTCTGAGTAGTACGCAAATCCAATGTGGGAGCGGGCTTGCTCGCGAAAGCGGTGTTTCAGTTAACGCACACGGCGACTGACACACCGCCTTCGCGAGCAAGCCCGCTCCCACATTTGATCTTCGGTATCAGGAAGATCGTGTAAGGTTCGGCGGTTATGAAGGATATACGCCCGCGTGCATCTGTGGGTCGCACCTTACATTTCTTCACACACCACCTACAGAGCTTCACAGCACTGTGGCGGGGGCGCCCGTAGGATGCGCCAGTCAATATTGGGATATGAGCATGTCGAAGAATCTGTTTGCGCCGTTTTGCCTGTTGGCCCTGACACTGGCGTTGAGCGCGTGTGGCAAGTCGGCGGACGACGCCGCCGAGGCGCCGCTGGCCAAGGTGCGGATCGAAACCCTGGAAGCCAAGCCCCTGTCCATCACCAGCGAGTTGAGCGGACGGATTGCCGCGCCACGCATCGCCGAAGTGCGCGCCCGGGTGGCCGGCGTGGTGTTGCAACGGGTGTTCCAGGAAGGCCATGACGTCAAACAGGGCGATGTGCTGTTCCGGATTGACCCGGCGCCGTTCAAGGCCGACCTCGACAGCGCCCAGGCCAGCCTGCGCAAGGCCGAGGCCAATGCATTCCAGGCGCGCCTGCAAGAGCAGCGCTACAGCCAACTGGTGGAAGGCAACGCCATCAGCGGCCAGGAATACGACAACGCCCGCGCCGCCGCCCGGCAAACCGCCGCCGATGTGGCCGCCAACCAGGCCGCCGTGCAGCGCGCCAAATTGAACCTGGGTTATGCCACCGTGACTGCGCCGATTTCCGGTCGGATTGGCCGTGCGCTGGTGACCGAAGGTGCGCTGGTGGGCCAGAACGAAGCCACACCGATGGCGCTGATCCAGCAACTGGACCCGATCCACGCCGACCTGACCCAATCCACCCGCGAGCTGAACGACCTGCGCCGGGCCTTTCGCGCCGGGCACTTGAAGCAAGTCGGCCAGGACCAGGCCAAGGCCACGCTGATCCAGGATGACGGCAGCCTGTACCCGCTGCCGGGCAAGTTGCTGTTCGCCGAGATCAGCGTCGACCCGGGCACCGGGCAGATCATCTTGCGCAGCGAGTTCCCCAACCCGGATCTCGACCTGCTGCCCGGCAGCTTTATCCGCGTGCGCCTGGAGCAAGCCGTCGACCAGCAAGGCATCAGCGTGCCGCAACGGGCGATCACCCGCGACAGCGCCGGGATCCCGATGGTGTTACTGCTGGACGCCGAGCAAACCGTGAGCCAGCAGCCGGTAGAACTGGGTTCGGTGGTCAATGACCGCTGGGTGGTGACCCGCGGCCTGAAGGCCGGTGACCGTATCGTCGTCGAAGGCCTGCAACACGCCCGCCCTGGCGAGAAAGTCCAGGTCGACGACAGCCCCGCGCCCATCGCCCAGGCATCCGGCCAATAAGGATCGTTAAACATGCCGCAGTTCTTTATTGACCGCCCGATCTTCGCCTGGGTGGTCGCCCTGTTTATCCTGCTGGCCGGCGCCCTCGCCATCCCGCAGTTGCCGGTGGCGCAGTACCCCAACGTCGCGCCGCCGAAAGTCGAGATCTATGCGGTGTACCCGGGTGCCTCCGCGCAAACCCTGGACGAAAGCGTGGTCAGCCTGATCGAGCAAGAGCTTAACGGCGCCGATCACCTGCTGTATTTCGAATCCCAGAGCAGCCTCGGTTCGGCCACCATCACCGCCACCTTTCAGCCGGGCACCGACCCGGAGATGGCCCAGGTTGACGTGCAAAACCGTCTCAAGGCGGTGGAGCCGCGCCTGCCCCAAGCCGTGACGCAGCAAGGCTTGCAGGTGGAGAAAGTCTCCGCCGGCTTCCTGCTGCTGGTGACCCTGACCTCCAGTGACGGCAAGCTCGATGACGTGGCGCTCAGCGATTACCTGGCGCGCAACGTGATGAACGAACTCAAGCGCCTGGACGGTGTGGGCAAGGCCCAGCTGTACGGCGCCGAACGCGCAATGCGCATCTGGATCGACCCGCAGAAGCTGATCGGCTTCAACCTGACCCCGGCCGACGTCAACGCGGCGATTGCGGCGCAGAACGCCCAAGTGTCGGCCGGCAGCATCGGCGATTTGCCGGGCACCAGGACCCAGGAAATCACCGCGTCGATCCTGGTGAAAGGCCAACTGTCGACCCCGGCCGAATTTGCCGACATCGTGCTCAAGGCCAACCCGGACGGTTCCACCGTGCGCGTCGGTGACGTGGCGCGGGTGGAAATCGGCAGCCAGGAATACCAGTTCTCCACCCGCCTGAACGGCAAGCCGTCCACCGCCGTCAGCGTGCAGCTGTCACCGGGCGCCAACGCCTTGAGCACCGCAACCCTGGTGCGGGCGAAGATGGACGAACTGGCGCGCTACTTCCCGGCCAACGTCGAATACAAGATCCCTTACGACACTTCGCCATTCGTGAAGGTCTCGATCACCAAGGTGGTGTACACCCTGGGCGAGGCGATGTTGCTGGTGTTTGCGGTAATGTTCCTGTTCCTGCAAAACATCCGCTACACATTGATCCCGACGCTGGTAGTGCCCATCGCGCTGATGGGCACCTTTGCAACGATGCTGTTGCTGGGCTTCTCGATCAACGTGCTGACCATGTTCGGCATGGTGCTGGCCATCGGCATTTTGGTGGACGATGCGATTGTGGTGGTGGAGAACGTCGAGCGGATCATGGTCACCGAGGGCCTGTCGCCCAAGGAGGCCACCCGCAAGGCCATGGGCCAGATTACCGGGGCGATTGTCGGTATCACGCTGGTGCTGGTGGCGGTGTTCCTGCCGATGGCGTTCATGCCGGGTTCGGTAGGCGTGATCTATCAGCAGTTCTCGTTGTCGATGGCCACCTCGATCCTGTTTTCGGCATTCCTCGCCCTGACCTTGACCCCAGCCCTGTGCGCGACCTTGCTCAAGCCGATTGCCAAGGGCGAGCACCATGAGAAAGGCGGGTTCTTCGGCTGGTTCAACCGGCGCTTCGAGCAGTTCACCGACCGCTATGAAGGCTGGGTGGCCTACGCCCTCAAGCGCAGCGGGCGTTACCTGTTGATCTATCTGGTGCTGGTGGTGGGGCTTGGGGTGTTGTTCGCCCGCCTGCCCTCGTCCTTCCTGCCGGTGGAAGACCAGGGCTACACCATCACCGATATCCAGCTGCCGCCGGGTGCCAGCAAAAACCGCACGGTGCAGGTGGCCGAGCAGATCGAGGCACACAACGCCGGCGAGCCAGGCGTGGGCGATACCACGATGATCATGGGTTTCAGCTTCTCCGGTTCGGGGCAGAACGCCGCGCTGGCGTTTACCACGCTCAAGGACTGGTCGGAACGCAGCAGCAAGGATTCCGCCGCGGCCATTGCGGACCGTGCCAACGCGGCTTTCAGTGAGCTGAAGGACGCGATTGCCTATGCAATCCTGCCACCGCCGGTGGATGGCCTTGGCACCTCCAGTGGTTTCGAGTTCCGCCTGCAGGACCGTGGTGGCGTCGGCCATGCCGCGTTGATGGAGGCCCGCACCGAACTGCTGGCCGCTGCCGAGAAAAGCCCGATCCTGGCCAACGTGCGTGAAAGCGCCCTGGCCGAAGCTCCGCAAGTACAGCTTGAGGTGGACCGCAAGCAAGCCAATGCCCTGGGTATTTCCTTTGCCGATATCGGCAATGTGCTGTCCTCGGCCATCGGTTCGGCCTATATCAACGACTTCCCCAACCAGGGCCGCATGCAGCGGGTGGTGGTGCAGGCCGAAGGTGATCAGCGCAGCCAGGTGGCCGACCTGATGAAGATCCATGTGCGCAACAATGCCGGGAAGATGGTGCCGCTGTCGGCCTTCGTCGAGGCGCGCTGGATTCAGGGCCCCGCCCAGTTGACCCGCTACAACGGCTACCCGGCCATCGCGATTTCCGGTGAATCGGCACCGGGCCACAGTACCGGCGAGGCGATGGAGGAAATCCAGCGCCTGGTCAGCCAACTGCCCGCCGGCCTGGGCCAGGAATGGACTGGCCTGTCGTTGCAGGAACGCTTGTCCGGCTCCCAGGCCCCGCTGCTGCTCGGTTTGTCGCTGCTGATCGTGTTCCTGTGCCTGGCGGCGCTGTATGAGAGCTGGTCGATTCCGACCTCGGTGCTGCTGGTGGTGCCCCTCGGCGTGCTCGGCGCGGTATTGGCCGTAAGCTTGCGCGGGATGCCCAACGATGTGTTCTTCAAGGTCGGCCTGATTACGATCATTGGGCTGTCGGCGAAGAACGCGATCCTGATCATCGAGTTTGCCAAGGACCTGTATGACCAGGGTGAAGACCTGATCGACGCCACGTTGAAAGCCGCACGCCTGCGCCTGCGGCCGATCATCATGACGTCCCTGGCGTTCATCCTCGGCGTGGTGCCGTTGGCGATTGCCACGGGCGCCAGCTCGGCCAGCCAGCAGGCCATCGGTACCGGGGTGATCGGCGGCATGATTACCGCGACGCTGGCGGTGGTGTTTGTGCCGGTGTTCTTCGTCGTGGTCATGAAGCTGGTGCGCAAGCGCCACACGTAATAAATGCGCTATGGTGCTTACACATCCCTGATTTGTGAGCGCCATGCCCTTCCTCGCACGCACCCACCCTCGCCTGTCCTCCGCCGCCGTCCTGGGCCTGGCGGTGGGGCTCCTGGCTCCCGCCGACACGATCATCAGCAAAATCCTCATCGGCTGGAACGCCGGGGTCTGGACCTACCTGGTGCTGATGCTGTGGCTCACCAGCCATTCCCGGGCCGACGACGTGAAACGCATCGCCGAGATCGAGGACGAGAACGCCGGCCTGGTGTTGTTCATGGTGTGCATCGCGGCGATTGCCAGCCTGGCGACCATCACCCTGAACCTGGTGGGCACCAAGGACCTGAGCGATAGCCAGCGCCTGTTGCATTACGGCTTCACCGGCCTGACGGTGGTTGGCTCATGGCTGCTGATCGGGGTGATTTTCAGCGTGCACTATGCGCGCCTGTATTACACCTGGGACGGCCCCGAGCCGGCACTGCGCTTTGCCGAGGATTTACGCACGCCCAATTACTGGGACTTCCTGTACTTCTCGTTCACCATCGGCGTGGCGGTGCAAACGGCGGATGTCGGGGTTGCCACGCGTACCATGCGCAAGGTGGTGCTGGGGCAATCGTTGATCGGGTTTCTGTTCAACACGGCGATCCTGGGGTTCTCGATCAACATCGCCGCCGGATTGTTTGGATGAAGCTGCACAAACCTTCTAGACGCTAAGCCCCTGCAGGAGCGAGCTTGTTCGCTCCTGCAGTGTTCCATTCCATAGGTATTTTATGGCCGCCCACAACTGGATCGACCTGGCTCAGGACGCCGACACCGGCATCGAGACCCTGCGCGCGCATTTCGAGGGCCACGCCTACGACCCGCACTGGCACGACAGCTACCTGGTGGGCGTCACGGAACAAGGTGTGCAGCAGTTCAACTGCCGGCGCACCCGCCATAACAGCGTGCCCGGCCAGGTGTTCCTGGTGGAGCCCGGCGAGCTGCACGACGGCGATGCGCCCACGGCGGACGGTTTTACCTACCACATGCTTTACCTCGACCCGCAGTGGTTGGCGCGGGAAGTCAGCGCAGTGTTCGAAGAAGCGCCGCTCGACAGCCAGCTGGGGTTTGCCAGCACCCTGGCCAGCGACCCGCGCCTGGCCCTGGCCACCAGCCGGGCCTTCCAGACCTTGCACGGAGGTGAGCTGCGCATCGTGCGGCAACAGGCGATGGACCAACTGCTCGAACGCCTCACTGCGCAACTGCACTGGCGCACCCGCTACCATGAAGACCCTCGCCTGCCACGGGTGGCGCACAAGGCCCGGGAATACCTGCATGCGCACCTGCAGCAAGATGTGGGCATGGATGAACTGGCGCTGGCCTGCGGCGTCGATCGCTTTCGCCTTACCCGCGCCTTCAAGAGCGCCTTCGGCCTGCCACCCCATGCCTACCTGGTGCAACTGCGCCTGGCCCGCGCCCGGCATTGGCTGGCCAACGGCAAGCAACCCGCCGACGTAGCGATTGCCCTGGGCTTTGCCGACCAGAGTCACCTGGGGCGCTGGTTCGTGAGGGCGTATGGCCTGACGCCGGCGGCGTATCGCAAGCGGTGTTCAAGCGTTTTGCAGCGCTAGCTGCGCCACCACCACTCGTCGGCACTGTCAATTCTCACAGGTTCGCCACGCCCCCCGATAGGTGTTTGATCTTCTTGTCAGCAGTCGGCCACTCAGGGCCGCGCCTCATTCAAGGAAGCCTGTCCATGCCCAATTTTCCCATAGCCCCGGATAATGCGCCGCTGGGCGACAACAACCCGCCCGGCAACGCCCTCGTGCTGCATAACCCATCGTCAGGCCTGGCGTCGCGCCGCGTCGAAGACCTCGACCCACCCAAGTCGGCCTATCCGTCGGTCCCGCTGGATGCCACGCTGTATCCTGAAAGAGGGGTCTACGGCCTGGGAATCCGCCACGTGCGCCCCTTTGCCCAGTGGACCTTCGAACGCTGGTTCAACTTCAATTACGACTTCTACGCCCTCTACCTCAACGACCTGGTCAATGCAGTCGCCGCCGATATTGCGCTTGAAGACCGGGACCGTTACGACTTGTTCGTCCCCGAAGAATTCATCCCCGAAGGCGACGTCCAGATATACGGCCGCGTAGTGCGGGCCGGCAGCGGCCAGGAGAGTACGTCGCCGCTGCAAACCATCCTGATCAAGACCACCCGCCCCGGTGGCCGCGATAACGACCCCGGCAGCAAATGGCACCCGGGCCTGGTGATGACGGTGGAAGGCCTGCCTGAGGGCTCCACCGTTAATATAGATAATGCCAACAGCGGGGTCTGGTGCCTGATCCAGCGCTATGAAAACCTGCGCCAGAATGACCAGATCGAGCTGTCGTGGGATGGGGTTTTAGTCACGCATATCGTCAGCCCGGCCGAAGTCGCGGGTTCAGGGCCGATTCGCGTCTTTGTCTCCAGGGACATCATTTTGCAGGGGGGGCATTTCGGCAAGCTGACCCTGCGGTTTCGGGTCTCGGACGTGGTGCAAAACTTCTCCGGGGATAAATACCAGTATTCCAAACCCTACTTCCTGGACAGCGAGCTGGATCCAAACCTGCTTTCTGCACCGATCTTCCTGGTGGATGGCGAAGAGGCGACCCAGATCGACTTCGATACCCAGAGCGAGGCAACCTTCGAAGTGCTGGTGACGGTGCCTCGGCAAACCCCGGCGCCCCTGCCGCGGCACCAATTGGCGGTGACGTTGTTCGGTACCCTGGGCGACGGTTCGACCCAGGTGTTCCCCTTGGCCCCGGTGGTGGACAGAAACCTCAGCGTTGAATTTGTCACCGTCGACCGGGAGATTATCGAACAACTGGTGGGCGGGTCCTTCCGGGTCTCGTTCCAGTGGCTGAAAAACGACGGCCGCGTGGAGCAATCCGGCAGTACCTCCGTCAGCGTGGTGGGCACGCCGGTGGCGATGCCGGCAGTGACGGTCGCACCGATCGAGGTGGGGCTGATCGAGCCCGATCAGGACATCACCGTGCAGATCCCCTTCTACGAACCCCACAACCCGGACTGGCTGGAAACCCTGGTGATCGAACATATCCGTCCTGGCGGCGGCGGCGAAGACTACGTGGAAGAACAACTGGCGGGCGCCCAGGGCGGCACGCGCTACGTCAGCAAAGAGCACCTGAAACAGTTTGAAGGCGTGGGCGACATCGCATTTTATTACCTGGTCAACGATGGCGCCGGCCACGTCCTGGACGGCAACGCATTGACCACTCGCAAGTCCCGCGAGCTGTTCGCCCACGTGGGTGAACGCATCGGCAACATGCCGACTGCACACCTGGAAGGCGCCCTGGGCAACAACATCGACCCCAGCCATGTGACCACGCCCACCTTGCTGCTGACCCTGCCCCTGACCTTGCCCGCCCCGCACGGGCAGACCGAAGAAGGTGACCTGATCCACTGGAACGCCATCGGCTCCGGCCTTGACGGCTCGGCCAGTGGCGTTGTAAGCATCAACGGCGGCACGGCAGGCAAGCCCCTGGTTTTCCCGGTGAGCCGGGCGATCCTCGACAACAACAATAATGGCAGCCTGCGCATTACCTATAGCCTCGAACGCAGCGGCCCGCCACGCCTGGTATTGCGCTCCGAGGTGCTCAACCTGACCGTGGGCCGCGGCGTGCAACTGGACCGTCCGGTTATCGACGGCGCCACCCTGTTCCCCGACGCACTCAACCCCCTGGCCGCATTGAGCGGCGCCAAGGTCATCGTGAGATACCGGCCGATGCAGGCCACCGACCAGATCAAGGTCGACTGGTTGAGCCGCGACGGGCTGGGCAGTGCCACCGAGTACACCCTGGGCAACCCGTCCACCAACGAAGTATTCGTGACCATCCCGGCGCGCACCATCGCCAGGGGTATTCGCCCCGGTGGCAACCAGATCAGCGTGCAATACCACTTCAACCGTGGCGCCTTTCCGTACCCTTCGGACACTGTCGACCTGCACCTGCTTCCCCTCACCGGGCTGCCCACACCGACGATCGACGGCATTGGCGACAGCACCCTGCTCGACCTGTCGAAACTCAATGACCAGGCCCGCTCCCGTGTATCCGTCTGGCCGTTTATCGATGCCGGGCAGTTTATGTGGATGAGTTGGGAGGGCACGTTTGCCGACGGCAGCCCGTACCGCGAGGACACCTACACCGCCAACCTGGTCACCGAAAACGGTGCCGCCAACGGTATCTCGCCACCCGCGCCAGTGGACAAACTGCAGCGCTTGATGGATGGCTCGCACCTGACCATCCGCTTCTGGGTCAGCCTGGCAGAAAGCCCCGACAAGAACACCGCCGTGCTGTTTGGCGTGCGTGAACACCGTGTGCAAACCCTGCCCGCCGTGCTGCCACACCCACGGTTCAACGACCAGCCCGGGGCAACGCTGACCATTCAGCCGCTGGACCACGTAGACAACGCCAGTGTCACGGTGGCGTATGGCGGCATGAATCCAAGCCATTCCATCCAGTTGCAATGGATTTTCCCGGATGGCGGTGTTGCGGATATTGACGCCAAGGACGGCCTGGACGGCGGTCGTGTGGATTTCGTCATTACCAATGAAGTGCTGGCAGACAGCGTCGGCAAAACCATTGAGTTGCGCTATGTCGCCACCATCAATGGCAGCCCGGTGCCTTCAGAAACGCAGGTATTGACAGTGGCCAGGATCCCGGCGGGAAGACCGCCACAACCGCGAATCAATAACATGAACAGCGGCACAACCCTGGACCTCCAGGCGTTCACCGGGGATGCACACGCCTCAGTAGCCAAATGGGAATTGAGCAAGCAAGGTCAACGTGTATGGATCACGCTGGAGGCGGCAGGTGTAGAACCTTTGTCGGTGCTGAGGGCACACGCCATTACTGCTGCTCAAGCGGCCAACGGCATCACCAACCAAGCTGTCTCCCGCAGCTGGCTGGCAAGCCTGGGGAAAAACACTACGTTCACGGTGACCTGCAAAGTGACGTATGACGGCAGTGACGATGAGTCAAAAGCCATCCCGCTCCTGCAAAGTACCTATACCGTGACATGGCTAGCGGAGGTCAAATTTATTCCTACCCTCCTCCACTCATCAAACGGGGTCGTCGTCAGCCCTGACGGGCGCCGCGTTTATGTCGCTGTTGGCGCGGGTGGTAGAACTGCGATTTACGTTATCGACACAGCAACGGACGCCATTATTCACTCGGCTTCGTATGACATTCAGTCCAGTGGGCACCTTGCAATTCACCCGGACGGATCAAGACTCTACCTGGACCTGGTCCGCACCAGCATAGCGGTAATCAGTACAACCTCCTTCGCCAGAGTTGCGACCTATGCCACCGTAAATGAAATTATAGTGGACTTGGCGATCAATACTGCAGGCACTCGGCTATATGTTACTGCGAGGAGCGGTGCTTATACTTACGACGCCGCCACCGGCAATCGGATAGCTCAAATAGCGGGTCAGTCTCGCTTCATCGCCCGCTCACCTAATAATACGCGTGCCTATCTTACGACCTATGGCGGCGGTTTCAACGCGGTTGATACGACTGTTATCAATACTGCAAACAATAGTGTTGTAACTGTCATTCAGGGAGTGATTGGGCCCATGGCTTTAAGTACCAACACCCCTCGCCTCTATTTGGCGAGAGCTGATGGCTTGGCGATAATAAACACCAACACCAACAGTTTGGTGACCGTGATTGGGGTGGGATGGGGAAGGTCGGTTGCAGTCAACCCGGTACTTCCTCATGTCTATACGGCAGGGTACAGGGTCTTCAACATATTTGACACAAATACGGACAGGCTTATAGCGACTGTACCCGTGGACATTGGGTTTGGATCTGGCAATATTGCAGTACTACCGAACGGTTCAAAAGCTTATTTCACCGACAGTGACTCGCAAGGACTCTACGTCATGCGTTATTGATTAACTAACCGAGGTATAACCGGGACAGGTCCATCTAAACCATGGACTTGTCCCTTTTTTTGTCCCCTATAGCTCTCCCGCCACTATCCCCTGCCCGTGTCCGCACGCCCCTGCTCAAACCTTCCAGACACGCCACCACGCCCCTGCAACCATCGACTCCATCGCCCCACCTACGGAGTCGCCCCACCATGTTCCCTACCCTGTTGCCCTTCCTGTTATTCGCTTTTGTAGCCTCCATCACTCCTGGCCCCACCAATATCCTGGTGCTGAGTAACAGCGCACGGTATGGCTTCAAAGCCGCACTGCCTATCGTGCTGGGGGCATGCGCGGGGGCGGCGGGGATTGTGCTGCTGGTAGGCTGCGGCGTTGGCCAGTCGCTGGCGCACTGGCCCCGGGTGCAGGCAGCGATGCAATGGCTGGGGGTCGCCTGGCTCAGCTACCTTTCCTGGCAGATCTTCAGCGCCCCCGCCGAGTCAATCGACCCGGCTGCCGTGCAAAAACCCCTGGGCCTGGCCGGCGCCGCCAGCCTGCAACTGGTCAACCCCAAGACCTGGATGATGGCCCTGGCGGTGGTGAGCGTGTTTGCCGGCAATGGCGATGAACGCCAGAGCCATGTGCTGTACCTGTCGCTGGCGTTCTTTGTGATCGCCTTGCCGTGCCTCGGCGCGTGGGCATTGCTGGGGGTTGGAAGCAGCCGGGTGTTTCGCTCGCCCAAGGCGATGCAACGGTTCAACCGCTGCATGGCGGTGTTGTTGCTGGTCTCAAGCTGGCTGAGCGTCTGGGTGTAGACACAACCGTTCGTCGGCACTGTCAGTTTTCACAGCTATCCGCTATCGGGGCTGCGGGTGTTTGATTTCCCTTGCCTATATGCACAGCCAGCGCTGTGCGTGACTTCCAGCAAGGAGTGGTCAGCATGCCCAACCAACCGATCGACCCCGATGACAATGCCTCGGTCATTGAAGCCCCAGGTGTACCTGTTTCCGACAGCCCCCTGACCCTCCTTGAGCCCGCGCCCCTGCCGGTGATCACGGCTGAAGACCTGGCCCCGCCCTATTCGGCGTTCCCGCCGGTCTCGCTTGACCAGTATCCCGATGAACCTTACGCCTATGGCCTGGGCATTCGGCATGTTCAGCCCTATGCGTATTTCGTCCTGGAAAAATGGCACACCTGGGCCATCTTCGACGCCTTTGAGTTGTACCTCAATAACGATCTTCTGGCGTCTGGTGTCGTCGAGTTGGACCAGGATCGTTATGGCATGTACGTCATCGCCGAACGCATGCCTGAAGGTGAAGTGCAAGTGCGCGCGCGGGTACTGCGCGCAGGCAGTGGCCAGGAAAGCACCTCGCCGCCGCAAAGCATATTGATCAAGACCACCCGTCCCGGCGGGATAGAGAACAATGGTGACGACAAATGGCACAGTAAACTGAGCCTGAGTGTCGACGGCTTGCCCGAAAGCAGCACGATCAACATGGAGACGATCAGTCGCGGGTTATACGCCGTGATTGCGCCCTATCCGAACGTGCGCAAGAACGACACCATTGAGTTCTATTGGGACGGAGTTGAGATCAGGCACCTGGTCACGGCCGCCGAGGCCGCCGGTATCCAGCCGATCAGGGTATTTATCAGCCAGGAAAATATTCTCAAGGGCGGCCTCAACGGCGCACTCACCCTGCGCTTCAGGGTGTTCGATGTGGTTCAGAATTACTCAGGGGAAAAATACCAGTACTCCAAGCCGTATGGACTGGTCGCCGAACTGGACCCCAGCTTGATGAGCGCGCCGTTTTTCCTGGTGGATGACGCGGAAAGCCGGCAAATCGATTACGACACGCAAAGTAATTCACTGTTCGAAATCCTGTTGCAGACCCCACGGGTGACACCGGCCCCGCTGCCCCCAAACCAGGTCACGATTACCCTGACGGCCACGCTGGCGGACGGCACGATCGAAGAACTGGTGCTTGATCCTGTCGAAGTCAGGAACGGTCGGGAAGAGATCTTCCCGGTGGACCGCGATTTGATCGAGCGCGTCATCGGCGGCTCGTTCAGGGCTTCATTCGTCTGGCACACCGCCACCGGTGGGCACCTCGGGCAGTCTGGCAGTGTCACCGTGACGGTGGTGGGTACACCGACCTCGATGCCGGCAGTGACCGTGACCCCGAGCGAGCTGGGCCTGATCAACCCCGACGATGATGCGTTTATCAGCATCCCGTCCTACCAGCCACACGCCTACGATTCGATGGAAACCCTGGTCATCGAGCAGATTGTTCCAGGGGGCGGTGGAATGCGCTATTCCGACCCGCAACTGGCCGGGGACCAGGGTGGCACGCGCCGGGTTCCAAGCGAAATACTGCAACAGTTCAAGGGGCTCGGTGATGTCGCGGTGTATTACCTGGTCGATGACGGCGCAGACAGCCAGTTGCATGCCTACGGTGCGCTGATTGAACGCAAATCCCGGGTGCTGACAGTACGCATCGACGAACGCCTCGAAACCATGCCTGCTCCCACCCTGCAGGGGGCGATTGACGACAACGTTGACCCGGTTGACGTAGTGGGCGACAGCGTGCTGCTGACGCTACCCTATACGGCAACCAGGAGCCGCGACCATATCCAATGGAACATTGTGGGCACGGGCACAGGCGGTTCCGCCAGCGGTTCGGTGACGATCAACGGTGCGACACAGGGCCAGCCACTGGTACTGCCGGTGAGCCGTGCGGTGCTGGATAACAACTTCGATGGCCAACTGCGCATCACCTACAGCCTGGAACGCGAAACCCCGCTGCCCAAACTCACCTTGCGCTCGTTTACAACCCTCCTGACCGTGGGCCGTGGCGTGGAACTGGATGCGCCTGAAGTCGTGGAAGCCGAGCAGTACCCTGACCGGCTTGACCCGCTGGTGGCTCAATCGGGTGCAACGGTGCTGGTGAAATACCGGCGCATGCGCGAGAGCGAATCGTTTTCAGTGAAATGGGTGACGGCCGATCTGCTGGGCAGCACCGTCGAAACGGGTTGGGGCAACCCCGACACCAATGAAGTGGGTGTGCCGATAGAGGCCCGTACCATTGCCAAGGGCATTCGCAACGAGCGTAACCGCATCAGTGTGCAATACAGTTTTACCCGCAGCGGGTTTCTCCATGAGTCGGATACTCTGAACCTGGACTTGCTGCCGTTGAGTGGCTTACCCACACCAACCATCGACGGGGTCGGCAACAGCGTGATCCTGCCGACGAACGAGCTCGTCGCTCAAGCCCGCACCCGTGTGGCGGCCTGGCCTTTGGCCTTTGAAGAGCAGTTCATGTGGCTGCAATACACGGGTACCAACACCGACGGCAGTGCGTTCAACCTGGACACTTTTATCGCCGCCCCCGTTGGAGAAAGCGCCACCCTGGGTGTCTCGCAACCCATACCGTTGGCGGAGCTGCAAGGTCTCAGGAACGAGTCGCACCTGACCATTCGCTTCTGGGTCAGCCTGGCCGAAAGCACTGATAAAAACACCGCAGTATTGTTTGGTGTACGCGAGCATATTATCCAGTCGATCCCCGCCACATTGCCGCGCCCGGCCTTTGCCAATCTGCAGGGCGCCACCTTGACCATCGACCCACAGGACTGGCAGAACAACGCCTATGTGGCGGTGGCCTATAACGAAATGACCGCGGCCCACCGCATCGCCCTCGAGTGGATTTACCCGAACGGCACCATGGCGACCATCCCGGCACAGAACGGTAACACCAATAAGCGCGTCGACTTTCAGATCAGCCGGGACATCCTCGCCAACAGCGCGGGCAAATTGATCGAGCTCCGTTATATGGCGACGATAGGGACGAATATTGTCCCGTCAGAGCCCCAGAAGCTGAGCGTTAACCGCGTTCCGTCGTCGGCCCTGCCTCGGCCGTCTATTAACGGGATTGCCAATGGCGGCGTTCTGAACCTGAACAATTTCAGCGGTAATGCCACGCTCAGCGTTGCACCATGGCCGTTGGCTGTTGCAGGGCAGAAGGTTTGGGTACAACTCTCCAGGTCCGGTAGCGCGCCTTTGAACGTGCTGACAAACTACAGCCTGCAGGCGGGAGAAGTATCTACCGGCTTGGTGAATAAGCCTGTGCTGCGCTCATGGCTGGATGGGCTACCCAACAACAGCACCATTACCGTAACCTGCAAAGTGGCTTTTGATGGCAGTAGTGTTGAGTCAGCCGCCATTACCTTCCCCATTGCAAGTTACAGCATTATCTCTTCACTGAGGATCGATCAAAGCCAGCTTAATTTGAATGGTATTAAGGTGATCACTAACTGGCCAGCAACCGGGCTGGACTGGCCAGGCAATACAGCAACCCGCACAGCAAGCGGCGGCGTGAGTAACTATAGCTACGCTTCCAGCAACCCTAATGTTGCTTTTGTGGACGCCAACACAGGCAAAGTAACCGGCCTCCGTAACGGTCAAGCGACTATTACTGTGAGAGATAGGAACAACGTCTCGCGAGCGTACGCAGTGGTTGTTTCCAATATTTTTCAACTACGCATTAACGAAACACAGCAATCTCCACAAGCTCAAATAAATTGGATGAGATCAATTGGAGGCAGCATAGTTTCCAGTTGGACGCTACTGCAAACACGCTACACCCCTCCGGCTCGCTCAATTCCGTACGGATTGTGTTATTTCGATGCTAGCGGCAGGTGGTATTACTTTGTTCAGGCGTCAAACAGCGGAACACCAATTTACTCCATTAACGGACTGCCGAATTGGCCGGCATGGTGCATCACTCCGTTTTAGCAAATAACCGGGACAGCTTTATTCAACTCCCAAAAACCCACCCACAAAAAAAGGAAGCCTCGGCTTCCTTTTTCTTACCCCTGTTTCCTAGAAATCGTAACGCACTCCCACATTAACCCCCCACGGCTGATCCACCTTCTTGCCTTGGGCATGTTCAATATCAGCGTGCAGCTTGACGTTCTTCGACACCGACATCGCCACGCCCGCTGCCACTTCAATACGCGAACCGAACACATCGTTGTTGAAGCGCTGGTCGTTCACCTTGACCTTGTTGCTGTGGTTGAACTCATGGGCCAACGCTGTACGCAGGTAGGGCTGCAGCACCCCGCCGCTCTCCAGCTGGATATTCTTGCCACCTGTCACGCCGAGCTTGCCCACCACGGAGGCGCTGCGATCACCCTTGGCCTGCAGGCCATTGTCCAGCTCGTAACTTTGCGCCTGGATAATCGCTGTGCTCAGTTGCGAGTACGGTTCTACAAAGTAACCATCGTCGAGCTTGATATGCCGGCCGACTTCCGCCGATGCGCTCACGGCATTCTGCGTGTAGTTGCCCTTGGCACGCTTGCCGTCGCTCATGGTCACGTTGACCTCGTTGTGCAAGCGGTTGAGCTTGACCACGCCGTCGAAGTACAGCCCGCTCTCGTCGTCGATCCAGGTGGCATAACCCCCCAGGTAGTAGCTGTTGACCTTGCCGCTGCCGGAAGTGTTGGCGCTGATGTCGGACGTGCTGTGACCCGCCATGACACCGGCCATCCACTGGCCATCTCCGCCCGACAATAGCGCATCGGCACCCAGGCTCAGGCCACGCTGGTTTTGCGTGTAGCCACCACCGTCCTTGTTCCCGGCTACCTCGTATTTGTTGCCGTAGCCACGCATCCAGAACCCGTTGCTCTGGCCGTCGCTGAAACGCAGTTCACCCATGCGGGTACGCAGCAGGGACATCTCGCCGTACAGCACGGTGGGGGCCGTGTTGAACAACGCCATCACGGTTTTGGTGCTGTTGCTGGTGCCACGACGGTTAGGGTCGAGGTACCAGTCGGTGTCTTCCTTCTTCAGCCCGTAGGAATAGGCGCCCACATCCACGGTGTCGCCGTCCAGCGAGAAGTGCGCATCGCCACCTTCGGTGTGCACCACACGAATCGGCAAGGCACTCGCCAACTCGGAGCCGGTCGCCGCCAACAGCAGGCTGTGGTTGCCCGTGGCAACCCCGTTGACGTTGAGCAAGTCAGTCTGGCCGGTGCTGAAGTCGGTGTGCATCACATAGCTGCCGTCACCCGACAGGCTGTTGACGTCCAACTGGAAGAACTCATCGGCGCCGCCAAAGTGCACGGTGCCGCCGCCCATGATCAGGTCGCCGACTGAACTGTCATCCACCAGCATCCAGTGGGACGCTGAATTGACGCTCAACTCGGCGACGTTCTGCAGTTTGCCGGTGAGCCAGGAGCCATTGTTGAGCTGCAACCTGGCGGTGCTGCCGTCTTCGGCCACGACATCGCCGACCAGGAAGCTGCGGTCGACGTTCATGTTGGCGGTGGCGCCGTTCATGACTTCCAGCAGCACACCGTTTGCGCCGGTCAGCGTGGAGCCATTGAGTACATGAATATCAGCAAGGGTGGATTCCCCGGGCCGGAACGAGCCGACCTGAATCGCCGAACCGGTCTTGCCCTCGACGCTCGAGCGGTCGAGGATCAGGCTGCTGGCCAAAGTCGGGTCGTTATCCACGCCCATCTTCACGCCAATGTCTCCACCAACGACGCTGGTATTGAACGCACGGGCCTGGCCATTGAACAGTTCGATACCCACGCCATCATCTGCGGTCGCCTCGACACGCGAATCGGTCAGGTCCAGCACACTGTGGGCACTGGCCGAGGCACCGCGGGTGCTGCCGGTGATGTGACTGTTGACGACCGTGACGCTGGAACCATTGGTGGCGCCCAGGGAACGGGCCGCTGCCAGCCCGGTTCCGTTGTTGTGGGTAATGTTGCTGTTGGTGATCAGCACGTTGCTGCCCGTGACATGAACCCCGGCCCTTGCCGAATCCCGCGCAACGACGTCCGAACCATCGATGCGGATGTCGGAGTTGATTGCGGCAATGTCCCGGGTGCTGCTGCCGGCATTGACAAGCAGGGTTGCGGAGTTGGCAGTGATTTGCAGGGTGGGCACTCCCAGAACCGTCAGGCGGGAACCTGCACGCAATTCAAAAGTGTCAGGGCGCGGGCCAGGCCCCGCCATTTCATCCGGGCCGGTCACGACACGCGCTTCGGACAACTGCGCCATGAGCATCAGCAGTGTGACGGCCTTGGCCTTGAAGGCAAGACTTAAGGGAGTTGGTTTGAAATTGAATGGAGCTGACATCTTTACGGACCTCTGGGTTGGCGTTCCTTTACGGAAAAAAACTGGCCGGTTCCGAAAAGCGTGTGGACCCTGCCAATCAAGCGGCGCCCAAGGTACCCAGAGCTGTTCCCAACATCTGTAGGACTAATCCCAAGGTGCTGTGCTGAAAGTGAATGCAGTTTGTAGTCGACCCAACGGCAAAAATGCCAAAGAGGAGCAAGGCTCCTCTTTGGCATTAGGGCTCAAACAAGTATCAAGGAAGCGGGACGGCAGTACCGTCGCAGAAAAAGCCATTCGTTCCACCTATCCGAACCCCGCGAACAAGAGGATGCGCTTCATCGGAAGGTAATGGTCCTTCAGGCAGGTTGATGGTGTACCAGATCCGCGCGGAGCCGGCCAGCCTTGCACCCGAGTGGGGCTGGATGGGTTTGTAGATGGTCTCATAGGGCCCCAGGAGCAACTCGAACCCAGAATTGATCATGGCTTGCGTGAGCGGTATGGAGTCCACACGACCCACTGCTGCCGGGACCGCTACCATTCCTGCATTGTCGCTGTAGCCCTGCCAGTGCAGCGTAACCACCATCCTCAGTTCAAAGTGCTCCGAAGACGGGATAAACACCACAACGTTTCCGGGAGGATTTTCAGGCCTGAACGTAGTGCAGTTGATCGCCCCTGCGTCCGACAGATGTCGTACCACCGGCGGGGCAAGCTCTTTAAAGTTGGCATTCACCGTCACCGTGGTGTCAGGGGAAAACTGGCGGTTGGTGCTGGCCCCTTGGGCAATGGTGTAGAACACCGTCTTGCGGCCATTGCCATGACGCTCAATGAAGCTCCACGGGATTGAGAGCGGAATCACCTGGCCAGCCGAGGCGCCAGTCACCGGTTGGGTAGCAACGAGTTCGCCCGAATAGTAAAGGCGGATCGTAAAGTCGCTGGCATCCGGTGTGGGTGCCGTACTCCATAACGTTACCCGAGCAATTGCAGGCCGGTTGGCGTGGTCGCGCTCCAGCTCGTCGTCGGGGCCCTCGGTACCGGTTGCGTCCACCCCCTTCACGACTACGGGCAGCAGGTCATCGTTGATCGGGTCCGGGCCAATGGGAGTGGGGCCGACAACAAACAGGTCCAGGTTGACGGTGGTGGTCGGTGTCGCCGGGTTGTTGACAGACCGCCGCCGCACCACATAGGAAACGGTCAACGGCAATAGCCCTCGAGTGGCGCCATACAGGATTTCCAGCACCCTGTACGGAACGTAAACCTCCGCCGGGAAACGGCTGTTGCCCAGTGGCTGGGCCTCCAAGTTAACGGTGGTGATGCTTGTCCTCAATGTGACGAGGAATTCATCTCCATCGACGCCGCGCAGAAAGTTCGTATATTCAGGAATACGCACGATCATGCCGCCGTCCAGCGCAACGTCCGCCCGATCAATCAATACATCGCCGGGGGGTGAGGTTCGGTCAACCAGGGGGGCCAGCAGGTTCTCGGGCGCTGGAAACAGGCCCACGTCCATCTCGTAGGCAGTCGAAAGCCGCGCCCAATTCCCTGCCGCGTCGAACAACTCATACCGCAAATTGCGCAGGCCATCCGGATTGGCGTCAACCACGGATAATGGCAATGGAAAGCTCAGGTCCGCAGGCAGATTCCAGCGTGGCGAAGGATCGGGCGGGTTGGGTGCATAGGGCGTATCGGAGCCATTATAGTAAAGATACGCCCAATCGCCGTCTGCCCGACCATGCGCCACATAATCCGGGATCGTAAACACTGCAGACTCATTGGGCTTGCTTTCAAAGTAGTCGCGGTCGGCAGGTGTCGGCAGGTCGGCAGGCGGAATCGGCGCCGGCGGTGCATCGGGGGAAATGGCATACGGTGGTGTCAGGTCAACGACAACGGTCTGCGGATCTGATTCGGAATAGTTGTCAACGCCACGTACGTTAATTCCGTACTTGATTTGGTACCGCCCCGCGGGCCGCCGACCTTGAGCAATGTTCACCGGTGTCTCAGGCCCTGGGGCAACAACGGTGAAATTATAAATGGGCGTGCCCCACTCGGTGTCATCGAAATTTTTCCACCAAACAGTGACAATATCGTCAAGCGTCGGATGGGTATCGGCGTCAGGCCATAGTGGAATAGAGAAATTCAAATTCTCACGCAGGTTGTACTCCCGTGAAAGCAATCCAGGGTACCCAGGCACCTCACCTTCAAGACGACCATCAGGCAAGTAGTCAGCCGTATTGGCACTTCGATTCTTTGCATAGTTACGGATAAAGTCGAGCGTGTCCTTTTTCATTACGTGTCTCCAGATATTAAGACGAATTACATCTCACCCACACTTCCCTACCATTGACGTAGCCGTTCGCGTCGCGAGACAAAGCGCTTGCACGCCTATCACACGCCGACTATTCCCTGCACAACAACAAATACACCCAGTCCTTTAATCTTTGACCAACGTTGCCTTTCCATCACTAGTGCAACTAATGACATCCCCGGGTTTACAAAACCCACCCGTTGGAAAGGTCAGGTCGACACGGATATGTCCGCTCCCCTTGACGTCTGGCCGGGAGTCACCCACCTTGCCCAGGTTGCGCCACACTTCGAAACTGGCGACAGCTGAACCGTATTCGCGCATAGGCTCCAAGGTCCGGTCGAACGGTTCCACCACAACTTTAATACCGTTATCAATATGGGGTTGCAGCACCTGGATGGTTTCTTCGTATTCAGTGCCAGCAATAGGATCAACCCAGTTATTACGCGCATAGCCTTGCCAGTGAAAACGCACCTCGTCGTTAAGTTGCAGGCCGATATTGCCCGGAATCAACCAATGCACGCCATATAAAGGCGAAGGCGAAGAACAACAGGTCACATACTCGCTAGTCAGGGTGTGCTGAACTTGCGGAGGAGTAAAATCAATCAGCGCCGTCACATCGACATTCACAAAAGTTGGCGGCGACTGTTGTTCGTTGACCCCATTACTGGTGAGGTAATGGACCGGCAGACGTGGATTGACCGTCCCCTCGATCAGATTCCAGGGAATATCGGTAAACCACACCAACTGCCCTCCTACCTCCCCCAACTGCACGGGATGGCTGGCCACCGGGCCAACACCGTTCCAGAACAGACTGAGCAATTGACCCGCAACCGGATCTGCAAACAAAGGAACATATGCCTGGGCAGCCAGCCCACGATCCAGATGATTGAGCTGATTGGGAGTCTTGGAGCCGCGCCCTATCACCGTGACGCTGGCCAGGGTCGGGTTAAGCAATGCGGGCGCATTGGGATGGTCCTGGCCGGCAATCGTCAGGTCGACATTGAACCGTTCCGATAAGGAACGAAATGGAGGCAGGGCTCCGCGAATGATTTCGTAGCGCACCACCGCCGCTTCGGGAACCGGTACAGGCGCAGGCCCCCTGAGGGTCAGCCATGGAATTTCCACATCACAAGGGAAGCCCAGTACCGGCTGCGGGACTGTCGGACGGGCATTCCAATAGGCGATTACCTGGTCCCCCGGCGCCCAATCGTCGTAGGCGGGGTCAATGCGCATGAACACGCCACGACGTGCATCATCGCGCTTGATCAGGCCGTCGTCGTATGCCGGTGGCCGAATTTGCGGACGCGGCAAGTTGCTCGGCAACGGCGTCAGTGCCAGCTGAAACAGCAGTCCGGCACTCTGGCTGCTGAAATTGCCTGCCTCGTCAAAAATGCGGTAGAAAATATAGGCGTCACCGTTGTTCAACCTGCGAAAAATATCGGGGTCCACGTAAGCAACCAGCGGGTCTGAGGCTAACGCGATCACGTACTCGGCGTCCGCCGCGCTTAGCGGCGGGTTATCCCGGTTGGACAGGTAGAATTCAATCCGGTCCCTGTCCGAGCGCACGGTGTAGAACGGAATATTGAACGCCATCGGCACGTTATCGAGCAGGTATTGCTCATCGACGTTCGGGGTCGGGGCAACTACAAAATCCACAGTATCCAGAGGGTTCAGTAACTCAGGCGAATCCAGATCGATGGTGAGTGTTCTCCTGGGATTCAGCACACTGACGCCGCCAAAGGAGTCCTGAACCGTGTAGTAGAGTTGCGCGGTGCCGGAGCCCTCGTCAGTCAATCGTGACAGGGGCACCTCCAGTGAGATCACCGCTGGCAAAGGGGGTGGCGGGCCAAACACCTGCCGCGAATCAACCACCTCATCGACACCCGCCCACACCCAGCGGAGGCGCACGATGTGCGGCTCATCCAGCAGCGGCTCGGGTCGCGGGTTCCACATCGGAATGTTGACCTGCAGCGGGCCCTGCAGGCGCGAGCGCGGGATCACGCCCCGGGGGTCACCACTGTCGACGCCGGGTATGTCCATCGGGTCCAGCAACACAGTGCCCCCGTCGTCCGCGCCCAAGGGTTTGATCAGGTAAGTGGATTCAGAGACGTCAGACATGGGTTTAATCCTCAACACGGTGGACAGTGGCCTGCCGGCAGGCGGCGTGTGTATACCAAGTGGCGTTGAGAGAATTAAGCGCCCGATTCCTTCGTCCGGATACTGTCAGAATTAACAGGTAGACCCCTCCATTCGTCGCTTTTGCTCGGCCTTGCTGCCAGGGCGGTTACTGAGCAGCGCTTGACGAAATTTCCTACTTGGTGTTTCCTGAAACCGGTTTCAGCAATTGGTTTCGCCTTGGAACCCAGATAAATCCAATAAGAAAGGCCCGCCGCCGTGACTACTTTTTCCGCCGCCCAACGCAGCCGCGTGACCATGCTGGACGTCGCCGAGCGCGCCGGTGTGTCCAAGGCCAGCGTGTCGCGCTTTATCGGCGACGACCGTGCCCTGCTCTCCGATGCCATCGCCCTGCGCATCGAGCAGGCCATCGATGAGCTGGGCTATCGCCCCAACCAGATGGCCCGCGGCCTGAAACGCGGGCGCACCCGCCTGATCGGCATGCTGGTAGCCGATATCCGCAACCCCTATTCGATTGCCGTGATGCATGGCGTGGAAACCGCCTGCCGCCAGCACGGCTACAGCCTGGTGGTGTGCAACACCGACCGCGATGACGAGCAGGAGCGCCAGCACCTGGCGGCCCTGCGTGCCTACAATATCGAAGGGCTGATCGTGAATACCCTCGGCCATCACCTGGACCAATTGCTGGAACTGCAACGGGAAATGCCCCTGGTGCTGGTGGACCGCAAGGTCGAACCGCTGCACAGCGACCTGGTAGGGCTGGACAACCCGGTGGCGGTGCGCATGGCCGTGGAGCATCTGGAACAGCAAGGCTATCGCGACCTGCTGTTGGTGACTGAAGCCACCGACGGCACCAGCTCGCGGCTTGAGCGCCTGGACAGTTTCAAGGCGGAGATGACCAACCGTCCGACGTTGACCGGCGCCGTACTGGAGTTGGATGGCGAACTGGAACAGCGTCTGCAAAAGTTTCTAGGCAAATCCGGCCCCAAGGCGTTGTTCTGCGCCAACGGAATCGCGGCACTGGCGTGTACCCGCGCGTTGAAAAATCTAGGCTGCGACCTGTTTGATGACGTGGGCCTGATCGCCCTGGATGACCTCGACTGGTACCCGCTGGTGGGCAACGGCATCACCGCCCTCGCCCAGCCCACCGAGGCCATTGGCGCCAGTGCGTTTGACTGTTTACTCAAGCGTTTGCGCGGCGATAGCCAGCCCCCACGCACCCTGGATTTCTTGCCACAACTGATTATCCGGGGCTCGACCCAATCTCTTGTGGGAGCTGGCTTGCCTGCGATAACGGTTTCTCCGGCGAAGCAGTAGGCGGCTGACCGCCGCCATCGCAGGCAAGCCAGCTCCCACACGTTTATTTTGCGAATAAAAATGAAACCGGTTTCAGAGGTCCACAACAATGCATAAATACCCCGTCTCCATCAGCCTTTCCAGTTACGGCGCCGACCTGGTCCGCCAGCAAGGCCAGTTGAGTTTCGTCGAGGTGCTGGCTGCCGCCGGCGCGCAACGCATCGAATGGCGCGAAGAGCTGCTGACCACCGAACAACCCCATGAGCTGGCGCAAGCTGCAGCCGATCAAGGCCTGGAGTGCGTGTTCTCATCGCCCCTGGAACTCTGGGTGGCCGGTCGCTCGCAGCCCAATGCCGAACTGGCCGCCACCCTCGACCGCGCCCAGGCATTCGGCGCCCGCTGGCTGAAAGTCTCCCTGGGCTATTTCACCGACACCAACGACCTCGACAGTTTGAGCGCCCTGCTCAACCGGCATCCGGTCAAGCTGCTGGTGGAAAACGACCAGACCCTGCACGGCGGGCGCATTGAGCCGATGCAGCGCTTTTTCAACGAAGTCGAGCGGTTGGCGGTGCCGGTGAAAATGACCTTCGATATCGGCAACTGGCAATGGCAGGACCAATCCGCGACCACCGCCGCGCGCCTGCTGGGCCGCCACGTGGATTACCTGCACTGCAAGGCCGTGGCCCGCCGCGCCGACGGCAAGCTGGTGGCCCTGCCGCCGGGCGCCGCCGACCTGCATCTGTGGGAACAACTGCTCAAGCACATGACTCAAGGTATTACCCGGGCCGTGGAATTTCCGCTGCAAGGCAATGACCTGGTGCAGGTCACCGCCCAGCAGGTCGCCACCCTCGCCGTCCTCGGCCAGCCCCGCGTGGAGAACGCACATGTCTGAGATCGATATCCTGTCGTTTGGTGAAACCATGGCGATGTTTGTCGCCGAACAGACCGGCGACCTGGCCCAGGTTGCCCAGTTTCACAAGCGTATTGCCGGCGCCGACAGCAACGTCGCCATCGGCCTGTCACGCCTGGGCTTCAACGTCGCATGGCTGAGCCGCGTGGGTGCTGATTCCCTCGGGCGCTTCGTGGTGGACACCTTGCAGAACGAAGGCCTGGACTGCACTCATGTGGCGGTGGACCCGCTGCACCCCACGGGCTTTCAACTCAAGTCCCGCGAGGAAGCCGGCGATGATCCGCAGGTGGAGTACTTCCGCCGTGGCTCGGCCGCCAGCCATCTGTCGGTCGAGGCGATCAAGCCTGAGCTGTTGCAAGCCCGGCACCTGCACGCCACCGGCATTCCGCCGGCGCTGTCCGATGCCACCCGCGACCTGTCGCGCCAGTTGATGACGCAAATGCGCGAGGCCGGGCGCAGCGTGTCCTTCGACCCGAACCTGCGCCCGTCCCTGTGGGCGAACGAGCAACGCATGATCAGCGAAATCAACGCCCTCGCCTGCCTGGCGGACTGGGTGTTGCCGGGCTTGAGCGAAGGCCGCTTGCTCACCGGTTTTGAAGACCCGGCCGACATCGCCGCGTTTTACCTGGACCAGGGCGTGGAAGCCGTGGCCATCAAGCTCGGGCCCCACGGCGCGTATTACCGCACCCAGCTGGACCAGGGATTTGTCGCCGCCGTGCCAGTGGCCAAGGTGGTCGACACGGTCGGCGCCGGCGATGGATTTGCCGTGGGCATGATCAGCGCACTCCTGGAAAACCTGAGCTTCAGCGAAGCCGTGCAGCGCGGCAACTGGATCGGCAGCCGCGCGGTGCAGAGCCGTGGCGACATGGAAGGCTTGCCGTTCAGGACCGATCTGCCCCACACCCAGAAAGCCGGTTAATCAGCATCACCGAGTTACCTGTTGCCACAACTACAACAAGCTCAGGAGCAACCTTATGGAACCGTTGAAACTCGCCACCCGCCGTTGGTGGTACATCATGCCCATCGTGTTTATCACCTACAGCCTGGCGTACCTGGACCGCGCCAACTACGGTTTTGCCGCCGCCTCCGGGATGGCCGAAGACCTGATGATCACCCCGGGCATGTCGTCATTGCTCGGCGCGCTGTTCTTCCTTGGCTACTTTTTCTTCCAGGTGCCCGGTGCGATCTACGCGCAGAAACGCAGCGTGAAGAAGCTGATTTTCGTCAGCCTGATCCTGTGGGGCGGCCTGGCCACCCTGACCGGCATGGTGTCCAACGCCTACATGCTGATCGTGATCCGCTTCATGCTCGGGGTGGTCGAAGCCGCCGTGATGCCGGCGATGCTGGTGTACCTGTGTCACTGGTTCACCCGCGCGGAACGCTCGCGAGCCAACACCTTCCTGATCCTCGGCAACCCGGTGACCATGATGTGGATGTCGGTGGTCTCGGGCTACCTGGTGCAGCATTTCAGCTGGCGCTGGATGTTTATCATCGAAGGTTTGCCGGCGGTGCTGTGGGCGTTTATCTGGTGGAAGCTGGCGGATGAAAAACCCGCCGACGCCAAATGGCTGAGCGCCCAGCATAAAAAAGACCTGGAAACCGCCCTCGCCGAAGAACAAGTGGGCATCAAGGCGGTAAAGAACTACGCCGAGGCCTTTCGGTCACCCAAGGTGATCATCCTGGCGCTGCAGTTTTTCTGCTGGAGCATTGGCGTGTATGGCTTCGTGCTGTGGCTGCCGTCGATCCTCAAGGCCGGCCTGAAAATGGACATGGTCGAGGCCGGCTGGCTGTCGGCGCTGCCGTACCTGGCGGCGGTGATCGGCATGCTGGCGGTGTCCTGGGGCTCGGACAAACTGCAAAAACGTAAACGTTTTGTGTGGCCACCGTTGCTGATCGCCTCCATCGCGTTTTATGCGTCCTACGTGCTCGGCGCCGAACACTTCTGGTGGTCGTACACCCTGCTGGTGATCGCCGGGGCCTGTATGTATGCGCCTTACGGGCCGTTTTTCGCAATCGTCCCCGAGATCCTTCCGGCCAACGTCGCCGGCGGCGCCATGGCGCTGATCAACAGCATGGGCGCCCTCGGTTCGTTCGGCGGTTCGTATCTGGTGGGCTACCTCAACAGCAGCACCGGATCGCCCGGCGCCTCGTACTTGCTGATGAGCGGTGCGCTGCTGGTGTCGGTGGTGTTGACGATCTTTCTCAAGCCCGGCGCCAGTGACCGCGAACGCGCCCCGCTGCAATCCCTTGAATTGAAGGTAAAGACCTGATGAAAAAGTCTGTCGTGCTCTACAAGAAACTCTCTGCACCGCTGATGGCCCGCCTGCATGAACAGGCCGAGGTCACGCTTATTGAATCGCTGGATGAAAGCGGCCTGGCCAAACTGCGTGAAGCCTTGCCGACCGCTCAGGGCTTGCTCGGTGCCAGCCTGCGCCTGGATGCCAAACTGCTGGATCTGGCGCCAAACCTTGAGGCGGTGGCCAGCGTGTCGGTCGGTGTCGACAACTACGATATCGACTACCTGACCGAGCGCGGCATCCTGCTCAGCAATACCCCCGACGTACTGACCGAAACCACCGCCGATACCGGCTTCGCCCTGATCCTGGCGACCGCCCGGCGAGTGGTGGAGTTGGCCAATATGGTGCGCGCCGGCAACTGGAACCAGAACATCGGCCCGCTGCATTTCGGCAGCGACGTGCATGGCAAGACACTGGGCATTATCGGCATGGGCCGAATTGGCGAAGCCTTGGCCCAGCGTGGGCACTTCGGGTTCGGCATGCCGGTGATCTACCACAGCCACTCGCCAAAACCTGCGGTGGAGGCGCGGTTTGACGCGCAATACCGCAGCCTGCCGGACCTGCTCCGGGAAGCCGACTTTGTGTGCCTGACCTTGCCGCTGACGGCTGAAACCGAAGGTTTGATTGGCGCTGAAGAGTTCGCGCTGATGGGCCCGGAGACGATCTTTATCAACATCTCCCGAGGCAAGGTGGTGGACGAGGCGGCGCTGATCGAGGCGTTGCAACAGCGCACGATTCGTGCGGCGGGGCTGGATGTGTTTGTGCGCGAGCCGCTGCAGCATGACTCGCCGTTGTTGCGTTTGAACAATGTGGTGGCGACGCCGCATATCGGTTCAGCGACTCATGAGACGCGGGAGGCGATGGCCAAGTGTGCGGTGGACAATCTGCTGGCGGCGCTGGCGGGTGAGAAGCCGAAGAACCTGGTGAACCCTGCCGCCTGGAAACACTGATTCCTGAAGCACCACAGAAGCCAATGTGGGAGCGGCGGTGCGACGATTCGACTTGCTCACGAAGGCGGTGTGTCAGCCACCGAATGCATCAACTGACACACCGCTTTCGCGAGCAAGCCCGCTCCCACATTTTTGATCGTATTTCAGGTCAGATGACGAAGCGCGCCACCATCCCGTTCAAATCCACTGCCAGGCGCGACAGTTCGTGACTGGCGGCTGAGGTCTGATTGGCGCCCGCCGCCGACTGCGTCGCCAGGTCGCGGATGTTCACCAGGTTGCGATCCACTTCGCGGGACACCTGAGCCTGTTCTTCCGAGGCACTGGCGATCACCAGGTTGCGCTCGTTGATCAGGCTGATGGACTGGGTGATCTGCTCCAGGGCCACACCGGCAGCCCGCGCCATTTCCAGGGTGCTTTGGGTGCGCTGGTTGCTCTGCTGCATGGACTGCACCGCCTCACCCGTACCGCTCTGGATGCCGGCGACCATTTTCTCGATTTCCTGGGTCGACTGCGCCGTGCGATGGGCCAGGGCCCGCACTTCGTCCGCCACCACCGCAAAACCACGCCCGGCTTCACCGGCACGCGCCGCTTCAATCGCCGCGTTGAGGGCCAGCAGGTTGGTCTGCTCGGCAATCGCGCGAATCACGTCCAGCACCTTGCCAATGTCACGGCCCTGGGTGGCCAGGCCTTCGATCAGCACCGAGGTGTTTTGCACGTCCTGGGTCATGGTCTGGATCGCGCCGACGGTTTCCACCACCCGGTCGCGCCCTTCCCGCGCAGCCTGGTTGGACTGGCTGGAGGCCTCGGAGGTGGACACCGCGTTGCGCGCCACTTCTTCCACGGCGGCCGTCATTTCGTTGACCGCGGTGGCGGCCTGGTCGATTTCGTTGTTTTGCTGTTGCAGGCCTTTGGAGGCTTCTTCGGTGACGGCGCTGAGCTCTTCAGCGGCGGAGGCCAACTGCGTGGCTGAGCCGGCGATGTGCTGGATGGTCTGGCGCAGGTTGTTCTGCATCGCGGCCAGGGCGCCGAGCAGGCGGGCCGGTTCGTCCTTGCCGTCGACTTCGATGGGTTTGCTCAGGTTGCCGCCGGCGATGGATTCGGCAGCACTGACCGCCTTTTGCAGCGGAGCGACAATGCTGCGGGTCAGCAGCCAGGCCAGCAACACCGTCATCAAGGCTGCCACCACGGCGACGATGATGATCCCGGTCACAGCCTGGGAATAACTGCCTTCGGCGGCGACGTTGGCCTGATCGGCCCCGGCGCTGTTGATGGCGATCAGTTTATTCAACTGCTCGCCCATCAGGTCGGTGCCGTCCTTGATCCGGGTATTGATCAGGGTACGCATCTCCTCGACCTTGTTTTGCTGCGACAGCGACATCATCTCGGCCTGGGCGGTCAGGTAGCTGTCGAGGGTCGCGGAAAAGGCTTTGTAGACGCTGGCCTCTTCGCCCTCGGCAGGCAAGGCCGAATAGGCGGCCTGGGCCACCTTGACCTTGTCCACCAGAATGGCCGAGCGCTCCTTGGCGTCCTGCACGGCGGCCGGCTCGCGGTTGATCAGAATGCGGAAGGACAGGATGCGCAGGCGCAACACGTTTTCGGTAATGTTGCCAAGGTACTTCACGCTGGGTAACTGGTTGGTTCCCATGTCGACCGAGGCCTGGCGGATCAGCGTCATGCGGTTGACCGCAAACACCCCCAGGATAACCACAAGCAACGCAATGAACGCAAAACCAAGGAAAGCTCGGGGGGCAATATTCAGGTTACGGAGGGACATAGGTGCGCTCTCAGAAGTAGTGGCTGCGCGCGTCCCTGCCGCGACACGGTCAGTCAGCGTCAACGCGCTGCTCTGACCTTACGGCGCCACTGTTTTAATAGGTATGTGGTGCCTACAACGTTATCGGCCGGCTTGAGGATTTAATGGGGGATGTTTCGAAATATTTTTTCACACTTCTGACAACTGGCACTTTCTGGCATCCTGCGCCTCCTTTTTCCTACCCGGGCCCGTATTTTGTCTGACACTCAAACCCCTCGCCCCCGTTATAAATCCGACCTGATCTACGGCCTCGACGACCGTCCGCACTTCAGCGCGGCGATATTTGCCGCCCTGCAGCACGTGCTGGCCAGCTTTGTCGGGATCATCACCCCGACGCTGATCGTCGGCGGCGTGCTGGGCCTGGAAAGCGAAGTGCCGTACCTGGTCAGCATGGCGTTGTTTGTGTCCGGGCTCGGCACCTTTGTGCAGGCCCGCAAGTTCGGCCCGGTGGGTTCGGGCCTGCTGTGCCTGCAAGGCACCAGTTTTTCGTTTATCAGCGTGATCCTCAGTGCCGGCTTCATGGTCAAGGCCCGGGGCGGCGGCACCGATGAGATCCTGTCGACGATCTTCGGCATCTGCTTCTTCGCGGCGTTTATCGAAGTGGTGCTCAGCCAGTTCATCGGCAAGCTGCGCAAGCTGATCACCCCGGTGGTCACCGGCACCATCATTACCTTGATGGGGTTGTCGCTGATCAAGGTAGCCGTCACCGACATGGCCGGCGGTTATGGCGCCAGCGACCTGGGCGCCGCCGGCAACATGGGCCTGGCGGCCCTGGTGCTGCTGACCATCGTGGTGCTCAACCGCTTCAACAACCCGTTCCTGCGCCTGGGTTCGATCGTGATCGGCCTGACCCTGGGTTTTGTGGTGGCCTGGTGGATGGGCCGCGTCGACCTGGGCGCCCTGCCCCAGTTGCCACTGATCAGCGTACCGGTGCCGTTCAAGTACGGTTTTTCGTTCGACTGGGTGGCGTTTATCCCGGTGGCGGTGATCTTCCTGATTTCGCCCCTGGAAGCCGCCGGTGACCTGACCGCCAACTCGATGATCTCGCAACAGCCGGTCAAGGGCCCGCTGTACATCAAGCGCATCAAGTCCGGCCTGCTGGCCGACGGCCTCAACTCGGTGATGGCGGCCACCTTCAACAGCTTGCCGATGGTGACCTTCGCCCAGAACAACGGGGTGATCCAGTTGACCGGCGTGGCCAGCCGTTATGTGGCGTACTTCATTGCCGGGCTGCTGGTGCTGCTGGGGCTGTTCCCGATGATCGGCGCGGTGTTGCAACTGATGCCCAAGCCGGTACTCGGTGGCGCCACGCTGATCATGTTCGGCACCGTGGCCGTGGCCGGGATCAAGATCCTCGCCGAAGCCGGCCTGCACCGGCGCAATGTGCTGATCGTGGCGATCTCCCTGGGCATGGGCCTGGGTGTGGCAGCAGTGCCGGAAGTACTTCGCGAGCTGCCCAAGGCACTGCACAACATCTTCGAGTCGCCAATCACCGTGGGGGCGTTCTGCGCTATCGTGCTGAACATCTTCCTGCCTGAGGAGTTCATAGAGTTGGAAGAAGATGAATTTGATCCGGAAGCCTCCACCCTCAAAGTGATGCAGGACCCGGACGTCACGAAATAGGAGAACCCGTTTTATGCGCAAGCTCATGGTTTTGTCACTGCTGCTGCTCACCCTGAGCGCGTGCGCGCTGTTCCCCAACCGCGACCCGGTGAACATCAACGTGGTGGGCATCGAGCCGCTGCAGAGCCAGGACCTGGAAGTGCGGTTCGCGGTGAAACTGCGCATACAGAACCCCAATGAAACCGCGATCGACTACAGCGGCGTGGCCCTGGACCTGGAGGTCAATGGCCGGCCGCTGGCGTCCGGGGTGAGTGACCAGGGTGGCTCGATCCCACGCTTTTCGGAGACGGTGCTGACGGTGCCGGTGAGCGTTTCGGCGTTTTCCGTGTTGCGCCAGACCCTTGGCTTGAGCCAGACCCAGAGTTTGAATAACCTGCCGTACGTGTTGCGCGGGAAACTCGCAGGTGGCCTGTTTGGCACCATGCGTTTTGTGGATCGCGGGACCCTGGACTTTCCCAACACTGCCACATGGTAACGACATGGATGCGCAACCTACGCTGTATACCGAACGGCTGATCCTGCGGCCGTTGACGCTGGAGGATGCCGAGGGTGTCCAGCAGCAATTTCCGCACTGGGAAGTGGTGCGTTACCTGAATGCCCTGGTGCCCTGGCCGTACCCGGCGGACGGTGCGCGCAGCTATCTGGAGCATGTTGCATTGCCGGCGATGGCTCGGGGTGAGGAGTGGCATTGGTCGATCCGCCTGAAAAGCGCGCCTGGGGTGTTGATTGGTAATGTCAGCCTGATGGATGAGGTGGACAACAACCGCGGCTTTTGGCTGGCGCCGCAGTGGCAGGGCCAGGGGTTGATGGCCGAGGCCAGTGCGGCGGTGACCGAGTATTGGTTTGAGGTGCTGGAGCGGCCTGTGATGCGCGTGCCCAAGGCGGCGCCGAACGTGGCGTCTCGCAGGATTTCCGAGCGGACGGGGATGCGGTTGGTCAGGACCGATGAGGGGCAGTTTGTCGCGGGGAGTTTGCCCAAGGATATCTGGGAGATTACCCGGGAGGAATGGCTGGGGAGTCGGCGGGGCTGAGGTGGGTTTTGGGTGTATATCCGTTATTTGGGTAACGGCTGATATGGGTTCCGCTCTTACAGCGGCTCACTTTTGAAAAGCGCAAAAGTAAGCATGGACTTGCTCCCTCCAAACGTACGCCATAAAGCGAGTGTTAAGCAGAGTGCTTCAGGTGCTTTGCGTAGTCATTAGGTGACCTGTATCCCAGCGCCGAGTGCAGCCGTGTCGCATTGTAAAACCCATGGATGTAGCTTGCGATTGATGCATGGGCCTGTGCTTTGCTGGGATACACACCCGTGGCTTCTTCCTTCTTGAGTGAGGCAAAAAAGCTCTCGGCTACGGCGTTATCCCAGCAGTTTCCCTTACGGCTCATGCTTTGCACAAAGCCTCTTTCCGCGATCATGCTGCGAAAACCGCTACCCGTGTATTGCCGGCCTCGATCAGAGTGAAAAATCACCCCGTGATCAACTGGCGTTTTCGTCCAGGCGTTCATGAACGCCTGTTGTACCAAGCCCTCGGGCATACGATCCGACAGGCTGTATCCAAGCACCTGCCGGGTCTGAACACTCAACACCACAGCCAAGTACAACCACCCCTGGCGTGTCGAAATATACGTGATATCACCCACCCAAGCGGCTACGGGACTTGTCACAGAAAAGCGTCGTTTCAACACATTGTCAGAAATGGGTTGGATATACCGGTTATCCGTTGAATGTTTGAACCGGGCTTTGATTTTTCCTCGCAGCATCTCCTCTCTCATCAGCCGAGCTACCCGCTTGTGCCCTATCGTGTAAGAGCGGTTATGAAGCGCCTGAACCATGCGCGGCCGCCCATAAGTGCCGCGGCTTGCTCGATGAATCGCACGAATCTCCAGGCGAATCGCGGCGTCTGGATCCGGACGCTCCTGGCGCTTCAAATAGCCGTGAAAGCCCGACACCGAGACCTCCATCACTCGACATAACAGCCTAACCGGAAAGCGAGTCCGTTCACGGGCGACGAAGGCGTATCTCAGTTGGACTCTTTGGCAAAGAACGCCGTCGCTTTTTTTAGGATTTCTCGCTCCATTTTGAGCGTGGCATTTTCAGCTCGAAGCCGAGCCAGCTCGCTTTCCAGGTCAGAGACCGGATGCCGGGCAGGAGATCTGAGAGGACGCCCGTTGCGTGCGGCGTCCAGCCAATTACCTAAGGTTTTGACCGAGATATCCAACTGTCGGGCAGCTTCTCCTCGACCAATGCTTTCAGCAAGTGTCACTGCCTGAGCTTTGAAGTCGTCGGTGTAACTGCGGCGAGTTTGCTGTGCCATAAGTACCTCCAAGATTGCGATTAAAATATCGCTTCTTGGCGTCCGCTGCGAGGGAACAAGTCCAGCAAAACGCTCTTGCCCCACCACTCGGCACCTCGCCTAGGCTCGGTGTGCCCTCACTCCGGCTTTGGACCGTGGGC
>NZ_JBYSWF010000043.1:0-63924 GCF_058780865.1 Pseudomonas sp. GP01-A4 | reverse complement strand
AATGAGTGTCCGGATCAGCGTGGAATCACTGTCCGGATGCGCGTGGAATGGGTGTCCGAGTCAGCGTGGAATCCGCAAGTAATACCGCGCTTTCCATCACGCCAAACTATCGAAGCGCCACCAACGCGCCGGCGTTTATGCGCTGACACCAGTGCAGGGGTATACAAAGGATCTGGCCGACCAAGCCCGGGCGATGATTCAGCAATGGGGCGCAACACTTGCCGGCCTGGGTTCGGTGTCCACGGAAAACATCGTGCCCGTGGCGAAAGGCGGCACCGGGGGCAGCACACAGGCCGCAGCACGCAACGGCCTCGGCTTGGGGTCTGCCGCAGTTGCTGCGCTGCTTGGCCCTGTTTCGCAGGTCGGCGGCGTGCCGACAGGCGCCGTGTTTGAGTCTGGGTCGAACGCAAACGGCACCTACGTGAAGTTTGCCGACGGCACGATGATCTGCCAGCGCCTGGTGACGACCCTCGTTGATATGACGGCCAACCAGCTGAAGGACTTCGGCAACATGCAAATTGCTGCTCAGTTCGCAAGTTCGGCGTTCTCGGTAGTTGCGACCGGCATTCCAACGTCGACGTTTGATACTTACGGGTTTACGACCTCCTACTCCGTGAACTCCAACACAGTCAGGATCGTTTACAGAAACGGCGCAACACCGCAGACGATCGGCACCACACAAATTCTCTGCATCGGACGGTGGTTCTAATGAAGATCAAGTTGTCACCCTATGCCCCGATTGACCCGAGCGAAGCGCTGACGATTGTGCGGCGCGGGGATGTGCTCACCATCGACGGCGAGCGCTTCGATTTCAGCGCACTCCCAGAAGGCGCCACGCTCCCGGCTGAGGCGGTGAAGTGCGATGTCCTGGCCAGCGATGTGACGCGCATCAACGGGCAATTGGTCCTGACCCTGATGTTCCCGTGCAGCCCGGAGGCATCTGTCTCGGCACGGTTCCCCGCGGACATCATCGATCCACCTGACGGAAAAGTGAGCCTGCCAGCATGAGCAATATCGACTTCAGCAAGATGATCACCGCCGAACAGCGCCAGACTGAGCAGTTGCAAGCAGACCTCGACACCGCGCTGTCATTGCGCCGTGCGGCCTACCTGTCCGAATCCGACCCGCTGCGCTTGGATGCTGACTACGACGCGCTGAGCCAGGGCCGCGAACCGGACTATGCCGCCTGGCTTGCGTCCGTCGCCGCCATCAAAGCCCGGTACCCGCTGCCGGTCACGGTCGAGCCCGTCGCGGGCTGATCCGCAATCGAACACCGATGCCGCCTTGAGCGGTTTTTTATTGCCTGGAGAAAAGCATGCCGATCACTGAGCAGCAGCTGCTGCAGATCCTCCCGAACGCCGGCCGCCAATGCCGCCACCACCCAGGCACGGACCGAGCAAGACAAGCGCCTAGTCATCGAGCAGCAACTGGCCGCCGCCGACCAACACCACACCAAGGAATTATCCGATGCCCAGCGCAACCAGGCTCTGCTGCGTGACCGTCTTGCTACTGCTGATGTGCGGCTGTCAGTCCTTCTCGACGCCACGGATTCAGCCAGTGGCTGCAACGTGCCTGCCCCCCCCGGCGCCGTCGGCGTGGTTCATGCAATCCGTCGAGCCCAACTTGACCCAGCGCATGCTCAACGAATTATCACCATCACCGACGACGGGGATAACGCCGTGATCGCGCTGCGGGCATGCCAGGCATACGCAAAGAAAGTATCAATGCGGAAGTAAATAAGCCCGGTTACCTTACCCGATGGCCGTCACTGCAAATTCCGCCAATCCTGTCCAGGTGAATAACCCTGGTACTGGGGATGAAAAGTTGGCCGGCGCCGATGTTGAATTAGCTCGTTGCGTATGTATACTCCCGCAACATTTTGGGGGGGTGGCATTTTGGTATTGTCGCGGCGTGGCTTTATGAAAGCAGGCACAGCATTGATGGCGCTTTCCACGCCAGCAGCGCAAGCCATTGGGGCTTCTGCAAAAGGAGGCTGGAGTGCATCGCCGGAGTCCTATTCAAGTCTATTGAAACTGGGAGCGTTGGTGCCCTCCATGCTTTCTCGGGTGAGGGCTAATGCCTCACCGACTTCAGCTGTTTGCGTGCTGGGCGATTCGATAAGCCATGGTGCATTCGCCGGTGATCTATATCGTAATAGCTGGGTAAACATATTCAAAAGAATGATCAATGCTGAATTTGAAGTGTCTGGCTACGGTTTTGTACCGTTGCTGGAGTTGGGGGCGGGTGATACATTTTCACAAGATATACATGATGTTTTATTGACGAGCATAAATGGTGAGTCAATCCACTGGATTCCACATAATGGATCTAACGGCGAGTATGTTCCTCAGGGTCTTTCTTGGAGATCTACTTTAGTAGGGAATATTATCTCTACGAAAATTCCTACATTTCAAAGAGTCGTTTTGGTCTGGTATATTGGCATGCCTGGCGGCGGGACTTTTGATGTTAAGGTGAATGGCGAAGTAGTTGCTGCTGTAGACACTGATGCAAGTGTCCGTCAGCCCTTTAATTATATTGCTGTACAGGCTTTAGACGACGGATCCGGCTCATGCAAAGTGGAGTGCATTACGACCTCAGCAGGAATAGTTGAGCTATGTGGTTTTAGTTATGTGGCAAAAGAAGGCGAACTAGTTGTCAATAATTTCTCAAATTCCGGTAGGCGATTGCGTTGGCTTGATGAGAATGCCATTGCCAGATTGATGAGCGGAAGCGCGATGTTCATCTGCGCGCTCGGATATAATGATAGTGGAGAAAACTCAAAAAAAGGAACATATTATGCGGAATTTAAAAAAAGAATAGATTGGATTGTAAAGTATTCAATTGCATATGATGTTCCAGTTATCGTGCCTGACTTTGTTTGGAATAAGCCTGGCAATGATGTTACGAGGCGCCAATTGCAACGGCTGGCCAAACAAACTAATGGGGTATATATTCCATTTCCGGACATGTTTAACAAGTTTGGAGAGTTTTCAAGTGATAAGTATAGGATACATGATTTAAAGATGTTTTCTGATGGCGCGCATCCTGGCGTTCTGGGTCACCAGTACATCGCAGAGGTTGTATCCAAGTGCCTCGGACTAACGTGCGGCTCGAAGAAAATTGCACTTCAGCAGTATGATTGGTGGATGCCTATTGCACTAAGTGCAACAGGGATAACTAACGCTGGTACTAATTCAGATACGGTAACAGCTGTAAGAAATTCCGGAAAAAACAGAGCGGATCTGCGCGTGTACGTGAACGGTATAACTGGTGCAACTACTCGTGGAATGTGGGCCTCATGGCCTGTACGCGCAGGAATTCGACAATCATTTGCCCTGCCTTCAATTCCACTGCAACAAAAAACTGATGGCACCTCCAGGGGGACGTTCACCATTCTGGCTGGAGGAGAGAGCACTGCAAATCCCAATGCCTACAATGATATATCGCAGCACTTCATGTTCACATCATTCCCGACAGTTGACTGAGGCTCGGATCAAAATGGATTTGTTCGTTCGGCAGGGACGCCGGAGAGGGGAACCACTGTAGGAATATACAACGCTAAGTTATTGATTCTTATAAGGTGAAATAGCGTATTTGGATGGCGCTGAAGAGCAGTATTTTCCTTTACAGATCATATGCTTGCGCGTGTTCCGGGGTCACCTTGACATGGTGGGGGTCGTTGGTTCGAGTCCAATCGCGCCTTCCAAACAAAATCCGCTCTGCTGGGCGGTCTAGAAGGGCTCACCGAAAGGTGGGCCCTTTTTTGTTGCCTGCGATTTGCAAGGCTCTCATCTCAGCGCGCCATTCGGCGCCGACCTCCACGCATTTGATCATCTTTCCGTCGCCCCCTCCTGATAGTGCTTCGCAAGTCTTTCGCCTGAACGTCCTGGGGATTCCGTTCGGCAACGTTAGGACTTTTCCGAGGTTAAAGATGGCGTCGTACTACTACTCTTCCTGTGTTGTTCCGAAGGATCGATAGGCCTGCCCCGATTCGTCATAAATAACTACAGAGAGCTGCCCCATGCTTCAACTCGACTTCTATTCAACGCTGGTCGCCGCCTCCCTGGTGCTTTTACTTGGGCGCGGGCTGGTCGCTCGAGTCGGTTTCCTGCGCACTTACAATATTCCGGAGCCGGTGGCCGGCGGTTTAGTGGTGGCGGTGCTGCTCCTGGTCCTGCGTATGCTCGCTGGCATTGAGGTCCGGTTTGATTCGTCGCTGCAGACGCCACTGATGTTGGCTTTCTTTGCCACCATTGGTTTGAATGCGGATTTCGCCAGTCTGAAGAAAGGCGGGCGGGTGCTGGGGATTTTCCTGCTGGTGGTGACGGCGCTCCTGGTGGTCCAGAACGCGATGGGGATTGCGCTGGCCAAGGCGCTGGGGCTCGATCCATTGATGGGGTTGTTGGCGGGCTCCATTACGCTGTCGGGTGGGCACGGGACCGGCGCGGCCTGGGGCGCGGTGTTCAGCGAGAAGTATGGCGTGGCGTCGGCGTCCGAACTGGCCATTGCTTCCGCGACCTTTGGCCTGGTGCTCGGCGGCCTGATTGGCGGCCCGGTCGCTCGCCTGCTGATCAAGCGCGTCCAGACGCCCGCCCTGGCGCCGGTACAACCGCGAGGGCCAAAAGGGTTCGAGCAGCCGAATCAAGAGCGCATGATCACCTCCTTCTCCTTTATCGAGACCCTGGCGCTGCTCGCCATCAGCCTGCAAGTGGGCACGTTCCTCAGCGGTTTTATCCAGGGCACGGCCTTTGAGCTGCCGACGTTTGTGTGTGTCTTGTTTGTCGGTGTGGTGTTGCGTAATGGCCTGTCGGCGCTGGGCTGGCACCAGGTATTCGAGCGCGAAGTCTCGGTGCTAGGGAATGTCAGCCTGTCGTTGTTTCTGGCGATTGCATTGATGTCGCTCAAGCTCTGGGACCTCGCCGCGCTGGCCCTGCCGATTTTCATCCTGCTGGCTGCGCAGGCGTTGATGATGGCGCTGTTTGCGATTTTCGTGACGTTCCGGGTGATGGGGAGCAACTATGACGCGGCGGTCCTGGCGGCGGGGCACTGCGGTTTCGGGCTCGGTGCCACGCCAACTGCCATTGCGAACATGCAGGCGGTGACCCAGCGTTTCGGGCCATCGCAGATTGCATTTCTGGTGGTGCCGATGGTGGGCGCCTTTTTCATCGATATCACCAATGCGATCGTGATCAAGTTGTACCTGGCGCTGCCGTTCCTGGGCGTCGCGGGATAAACGCGGTTTACCGGATTTGCCGTTTAATGACTCGCCAGGTCCTGCTTGCCCAGGACCTCGTCAATCACCCCAAGCTGCCAGGTGAAATACGGATTGAACGTCAACCGCGCGTGCATCTTGCCCGGCTCACGGTAGCCCCAGTCCGAATACCACACGTCGGCCCCTTGTTCGCAGGCGCGGGTTGCGTCGTCCGTCTGGCCGTTCCAGCAAAACCGCAGGCTGCCCTGTTCGCCATACAGAGCGTTGTCGGGTGAGAACAGCAACCCCATGTGGGAGAACTGGCTGATCCGCAACTCCGGCAGGTAGTCGGTACGCGCTTTTACACGGCGAGTATCCCAGGCGCTCTCTGGCAATGCGCCGTACCAGGCGAGGCGGCTATGGGGGTTGCTGAAGCGTTGCTGGAAGGTCTCCAGCACGTAGTGCGTATCGAGTACTGAGTCGTGGGCTGCGACGGCAATGAATACCGGCTTGTCATAGGGGCGCCGCTCCAGGTCCTGGCGGGCTAGCCGGCTGCTGCGGTAGAACTGGGCAAAACCGTTGGTGGGCACTGTCATATAGCGCACCAGGCTCTGTTGTGGCCGGCTGGCGTCTGGCGCCAGCAGCCAGGGGCGCGCCCAACTGATCAGGGGTGTCAGCCAGTCGTAGGTCATGCTGGACTGGAACGCGGGAGAGAACAGCAGCAGCCCCGCGACGTCGTCGTGTTTGTAGGCGTAGTCGAGTACCAGGTTGGCGCCGGTGGAAAAGCCGCCGAGGTAGATTTCTCCCACCTCTGCGCGAAGGATCGCAGCCTGTTCGTCCACCACCCGGCGCCAGTCTTCCATGCGCACCTGCAGCATGTCGGCCGGTTGCGTGCCGTGGCCGGGCAGCAGCACGGTCCTGACCAGGAAGCCGCGGGCGGCCAGTGCGCTGCCGATATCGTGGAAAGACCAGGGTGAGTCGCCCAGGCCATGCACGAGAATGATCCCGCGCTTGGGGGCACCCGCCGGGCGCCATTCCTGCGGGGCGTTCCAGTTGAGTTCGGCATCCTTGTCGGTGCCCTGGAAATCACGATGGTCCCGCAGCCATTGCAAGGTAGCGGCGCGATACGCTTCGAATGATTTCTGGCCAAGCGGCATGCCCGGTTCTGCGAGGGCTGTCGTGCAGAGCAATAGGGCGAGCATGCCGCAAGCAACGCTTCGGAGCGTTCTGCGCATCGATGGACGGGGCTGCATACAGGTGTGGTTGTTCAAGGCAGGTTCTCAACGGAGCGTAACCGTAAGGTCATGCACGATAATGACCTGCCTTGTATCGCCGAAAGTGCGAAACAGTAGCAAGACGTTTCCGATGATCTCAGAAACGATCCAGCCGGTAGGGCCCAAGCGCCGGCAGCCCGTTGGACGCGGCCGCAGGCGATGCCAGCCGTGCAATCAACTCCGCCGTCACCGCAGCCTGCGTCAGGCCCAGATGCTGATGCCCAAAGGCAAGCAGCACCTTGCCCTCGCACACCTTGTCGATAATCGGCAGCGAGTCCGGCAGGGAAGGGCGAAACCCCATCCACGGCGTCGCGTCCTCGGCACTCAAGTCACGACGAAACAGCCCCTGGCTCAGCCGATGCAACTGCCACGCGCGTTCCATGTTCGGTGGGCGATCAAGGCCGGCGAACTCCACGGTCCCTGCCAGCCGCAATCCGCCGTCCATGGGCGTCATGATGAACTTGCGCTCCAATGACGTGACCGCAAACGGCAACCGTCCATGCTCATGGGGCAACATCAGGTGATAGCCGCGCTCTGTATCCAGCGGGACCTTTTTGCCAGTCAGTGCGCCGGTCAGACTGGCTGAGTGCGCACCGCATGCGATCAACACCTGGCGCGCTGCCACGGTGCCTTGGTCGGTCCGCAATGAAACACCGTGCTCGTCCAGCTTCCCGCCCACGACCTGGCGCTTGAGAAATTGCACCCCGCTGGCTTTGGCCGCCTCCATCAGCTCGCAAACCACCCCATAGGGATCGAGAAAATGCCCGGTGCGTGGAAAAAACAACCCGCCCTGAATCCTTTCGCTGAGCTGTGGCGCCGCATCCTGAACCGCGCTGGCCTGCCAGTGGTCCACCGGCACTTCCTGCTGACTCATGCGTGCCTGCAATGCATCAATGGCCTGTCGCGACTCGGCGCGCTCGAAGACCAGCAACGAGCCGTCTTCGCGCATCAGGTGCGGGCGCTCGATGCTGCCCAGCAGCCGGTGCCAGGCGCCCAGGCTGCCTTCATTGAGCGCGCGGATCCCGGCGACGGTGCGCTGGAAGGGCGCCGGGCGCAGGTTCAGCAGCAGCCGGGTAAACCACGGCAGTGCACGCGGCAGGTATTTCCAGTCCAGGCGCAGCGGGCCCATCGGGTCCATGAGCATGGCGGGCAAACGCGTCAGGATCGACGCATCCGCGATGGGGAACACTTGCTCGGTCGCCAGGTGGCCGGCATTGCCGAACGAGGCGCCGTGGCCGGGTTCCTGCTGATCGATGATGACCACCCGCCGGCCCTGGCGCGCCAGTTGCAGCGCGCAGGCGACGCCGATGATGCCGGCGCCCACTACGGCGACGTCTGGCATGACGTTATCGGACATGTTCTAGGCTTCCCTCTGACCGTCGAGCAAGCGCCGCAGCAGCAACGGGTTGCCGTGTTGCAGGGCCGTCGGCAGCAAGCTATCCGGGAAATCCTGGTAGCACACCGGCCGCAGGAATCGCAGGATCGCGGCGGTGCCCACCGAGGTGGTGCGTGAGTCCGAGGTGGCCGGGAATGGTCCTCCGTGCACCATCGCATCACACACTTCAACGCCGGTCGGCCAGCCGTTGACCAGCAGGCGGCCGGCCTTGCGTTCCAGGGTCGGCAGCAACGCGCGGGCAGTTGCCAGGTCGTCGTCATCCAGATGCAGTGTGGCGGTCAGTTGGCCCTCCAGGTGTTCGCTGACCCGGCGGACCTCATCGACGTTGGCACATTGCACGATCAATGACGCGGCGCCGAATATCTCGGCTTGCAGGCTGTGATTGGCGAGAAAGTCCCGGGCCTGGGTCACGAACAAATGGGCCTGTCCCTGGTTCGGCCCTTCGGCCGGCAGACCGGTACCTGCGAGCTGAGCATGCCGGGTCAGGGCGCTGACGCCGTATTCGTAAGCCTTGAAGATCCCCGGTGTCAGCATGGTCTGGGCAGTGCTGTATCGAAGCAGGTTGGCAGCCGTGCCGACGAAGTGGTCCAGCGCTTGCCCTGCAACGGCAATCACCAGCCCGGGGTTGGTGCAGAACTGGCCGGCACCCTGGGTCAGGGACGCGACAAAACCTTGTGCCAATGCTTCACCGCGTGCGCTCAACGCAGCGGGAAACAGGTAGACCGGATTGATCGAACTCATCTCTGCATACACCGGGATCGGCTCGGGGCGCGCCTGGGCCGCCTGGCACAAGGCAATACCGCCGCTGCGCGAGCCGGTGAAACCCACGGCCTTGATGCGCGGATCGCAGACCAGCGCGATACCGACCTCGCGGCCCGAGCCATACAACAGCGAAAACACACCCTCAGGCAGGCCAAATTGCTGAACGGCCCTGGCCACCGCGCGGCCCACCAGTTCGCTGGTGCCAGGATGCGCGCCGTGTGCCTTCACGATCACCGGGCAACCGGCCGCCAGTGCCGACGCGGTATCACCGCCCGCCACCGAGAATGCCAGCGGAAAATTGCTCGCGCCGAACACGGCCACCGGCCCCAGCGGTACGTGGCGTTGACGCAGGTCCGAGCGAGGCAGCGGCTGGCGTTCCGGTTGTGCAGTATCCACCCGCACATCCAGCCATTCACCCGCGCGCACGGTGCGGGCAAAGGTGCGCAATTGCTGGCAGGTGCGCCCGCGTTCGCCCTGGATGCGTGGGCGGGGCAGGCCGGTCTCGGCCATCGCCCGTTCAATCAGTTCATCGCCCAGGGCTTCGATTTCGTTGGCGATGGTTTCAAGGAATTCGGCGCGAGCGGCCAACGGCGTTTCGCGATAGCTATCGAAGGCGCTCCAGGCCAACGCACAGGCGTGTTCGACATGTTCGGCGGTGCCGCCGGCGTAGGCGGGTTCCAACGCAAGGTTGGTGGCAGGATTGATCGCCCGGATGGCCTCGCGGCTGCCTGGAATGGAGTGCTGACCAATCAGCATGGTGCCCGTCAGAGTCATGGCGTAGTCCTGGAAAGTAAAGATGGGCTTGGCGAAGAGAATCCACTGTGGGAGCTGTCGAGCCCCAGCGAGGCTGCGATGCAGGCGCTGCGGTCTGGCAGGTACACCGCAGTGATCCCATCGCAGCCTCGCCGGAGCTCGACAGCTCCCACATTTGATCTTTGCTGCCTTGAATAGTGTTAAACGACGTTCTGCTCGGCCGACCAGTTGGCGTACCACTGGCGGAACAGCGCGTACTGGTTCTCTGCATAACGACGCTGGGCATCGCTGAGGGCATCGGTGTCGTTGAAGTGCAGGGTGTATTCCTTGTCGCCGTTGAGCACCATCAGATGCTTGTAGAACAGCACCAGGTCGCAGCCTTCGTCGAAGGACGACAGCACCGCCAGCGCCGACTCCAACTCCCGCGCCTGGCGACGTGCAGTGGCGTCGCCCTTGGCGGCTTTCTTGCTCAAGGCCACCAGTTGCAGGACTTCCCGTGGCAGTGCATTGCCGATGCCGGTGATTGCGCCGGTGGCGTTGCAGTTGACGAAGCCGTGCACCACTTGGGTGTCCACGCCGACCATCAAGGTCACGTCATCGTCCTTGGAGGTGATGTGTTCGGCCGCGTAGCGCAGGTCTGCAGCACCGCCGAATTCCTTGAAGCCGATCAGGTTCGGGTACTCGCGACGCAGTTCGAAGAACAGGTCGGCGCGGGTGGCGAAGCCGTAGTAAGGGCTGTTGTAGATCACCGCCGGCAGGTTTGGCGCGGCCTTGAGGATGGCTGCAAAGTGATCCTTTTGCGCCGTCGCCGATGCGCCACGGGACAGCACCCGCGGGATGACCATCAAACCATGGGCGCCGACCTTCGCCGCATGCGCTGCATGGGCCACGGCTTCACGGCTGTTGACCGCGCCGGTGCCGACGATGGTCGGCACACCGGCGGCCACCAGGCGCGCCACGCCTTCCTGGCGCTCGGCCTCGGTCAGCAACGGCCAGTCGCCCATGGAGCCGCAGTACACCACCGCGCTCATGCCGATATCGATCAGTTCGCGGCCCTTGGCGACCAGTGCGTCAAAGTCCGGTTTGCGCTGGGCGGTGCACGGCGTCATCAATGCAGGGATGCAACCGGTGAAGATAGTGGTATTCATTGTTTCAGCTCCAGTTTGATTGAAGGGGCGGGGGCGGTTCAGATGCCCCACGCGAAGGGGTCCTGTTCGTCGATCAGCAAGGTGCTGTCGGCGGTCATGTAGGCGCGGCCGGTGATGGAAGGGCGCACACGTTCGCCCTCCCATTCATAGCTGCCTTCGAATTGGCTGCCGGTGATGCTGGCTTGTATCCACGGCTCACCGGCGGCGAGTTTCCCGTCGGCCGCCAGGCATGCGAGCTTGGCGCTGGTGCCGGTGCCGCAGGGCGAGCGGTCGTAGGCCTTGCCTGGGCACATGACAAAGTTGCGGCTGTCGGCCTGGGGGTCGTCGGCGAACAGTTCGATATGGTCGATCAGGGCGCCGTCTTCGCCGTGGATGCCCTGGGCTTCGAGGGCCTTGAGCATTGTCCAGGTGTAGTCGGTCAGGGCTTCGACGTTGTTCATTTCCAGCGCTTGGCCATGATCGGAAACCAGGAAGAACCAATTGCCGCCCCAGGCGATATCGCCGTAGACCAAGCCATGTCCAGGCACTTGCACCGAGACATGCTGGCGATAGCGATAGGCGGGCACATTGCGCAACGTGACCGCGCCGTCGGCGTGCAACGTGGCGCTGACCGGGCCGACCGGCGTGTCGATCTTGTGCACCCCCGGCGCGATCTGCCCCAAGTGGTGCAACGAGGCAACCAGGCCGATGGTGCCGTGGCCGCACATGCCGAGGTAGCCGGCGTTATTGAAGAAAATCACGCCGCAGGTGGCATCGGCCGAGACCGGCGCGCAATACAGCGCGCCCACCAGAACATCGTTGCCACGGGGCTCCAGCAGGCACGCCCTGCGCCATTGGTCATGCCGGGTGCGCAGGTCGTCGAGCTTGTCGACCATGGTCTCGCCGGCCAGCGTGGGAAACCCCGTCATCACCAGGCGCGTGGGCTCGCCGCCGGTGTGGGAATCAATGATGTGCACTCGTTTCATAGAACAATCCATCCAGTGGTTGGCTGAGGCTCAGGAAGCCAGCTGTGCCCGGCCGATATCGGGCTCAGGGGCTTCGCTTTCGTCGTCTTCGGTTTCCAGGCGAACCAGGTGCGCCGGCACGCCGGTGGCCGCGCCCCAGTAATAAATCCCCAGCGCGCAAGCGGCGACGACCACGGTGTCGAAGGGATGGCCGAGGATGCCCAGGCCACCGAAGCTGCCGAGCTTCGACAGGATGATGGTCACGGCGTAGAAGCCGATCAGCCAGGCGGAGGAGCGAACCTGGCGGCCCAGGCTCAGGTGCAGGGTCGGCACAAAGCGCCCGCACAGCAGGTACACCACGAACATCAGGATTTGCAGGCCGAGCAGCCACGACACGGTGCTCCAGCCGGACCAGTAGACGATCAGCGCGGCGATGATGAACGACAGCGGGCCGAGCAGGCCCATCCACTTGACCCGGAACGGGCGCGGCAGGTCAGGCGCATTGCGGCGCAGGGCGGCCACGGACACCGGCGCCACGGCGTAGCTCAACACCAGCGCGGCGGACACCACGTTGATCAGCGCTTCCCACGACGGGAAGGGCAGGGTCCAGAACACCGACAGGCCAAAGGTCAGCCACAGCGCCGGGCGCGGGATGCCGGACTTTTCGTCGATGCGGGTGAAGATCTTGAAGAAGGTTCCGGTTTGCGCCCAGCCGTAGATCACCCGTGGCGTGGCGTTCATGTAGATATTGCCGCAGCCGCTGGGGGAGATCACGGCGTCGGCGACTACCAGGTACGCCAGCCAGCCCACACCCAGGGCGAGCGCGATGTCGCGGTACGGCAGGGCCAGTTCCTTGGCGACGCCGGCCCAGCCGTTGGCGAGCATTTCGGTGGGAATGCCGCCGAGGAAAGCGGTCTGCAACAGCACGTAGATTGCAGTGGAGAGCAGCACCGACAGGATCAGTGCAATTGGAATGGTGCGTTGCGGGTTCTTCACTTCGCTGGCCACCGAGATGATCGGCGTCAGACCCAGGTAGGCGAAAATCACCCCGCCGGCAGACACGGCCATTTCAATCCCCGAAAGGCCGAACGGCGCGAAGCCCTGGGCGTGGAAATTCTCCGGCTTGAAAAAGGTGAACAGCACGCCGATCACCAGCAGCGGCACGATGAACTTGAACACGCTGACCAGGTTATTGGCCATGGCGAAGGTCTTCACGCTGCGGTAGTTGAGGGCGAAAAACAGCGAGAGCAGCGCAAACTGCACGAACCAGCCGAGGACGGTGGGGTTGCTGGAACCCGCCTGCGTCAACTCGGGAAACCACGCCGCGGCGTATTGGCGCGAGGCGACCACTTCAATTGCCACCAGGCTTGAAAACGCGATCAGCGTGATAAAGCCCATCAGGTAGCCCAGCAGCGGGCCGTGGGAATAGACCGGGTAGCGCACCACGCCGCCGGCGCGGGGCAATGCCGCCCCCAGTTCGCAGTACACAATGCCCAGCAGCAACACGGCGAAGCCGCCCAGCAACCAGGAAAAAATCCCCGCCGGCCCGGCGATGGCGGAGACGTGACTGGCCGCGAACAGCCAGCCCGAACCGAAGATCGCTCCCAGTCCGATAAAGGTGAGGTCGATCAATGAAAGCTGTTTCTTGAACTTGCCTTGGGCTGACATGGCGGCGCCTTCTTGTGGGTTATTGGATAGGCATGCAGTGGCCATACAGTGAACCCATCAACGGCGCCGCGATTGATGTTTTGCGCAGGCTGCGATGACGAAATCAGCACAATTGCGAGTGCTCGACAGGGCCACCGCCATGCGGCAATCTGCTCGCCAGGCACCGCCCGCCGGGCGCCTGGCCTGTCCGCAAAATGCAGGAGAGAGCGTCATGATGCAGAGCGCGTTCGCGACCCTATGCCAAGGGAGCGAGTCGAATCGTCCACAGACCATCGAAGAATTACTGGCCGGCGTGGGGTTGCTGTTGCCGATGCTGGACGTGATTCCCAATGCCGCGATCTTTATCAAGGACGTGCAGGCGCGCTACGTATTGGCCAACCGCACCCTGGTGCAGCGGTGCGGCTTGAAGGACTTGCAACCGCTGTTGGGAAAAACCAGCGCCGAGGTATTTCCCGCGCAGTTGGGGCCCGGCTATACCGAGCAGGATCGGCGGGTGCTGGAGCAGGGATTTGTCCTCGAAGACCAGCTGGAATTGCACCTCTACGGTACCCGCGAGCCGGGTTGGTGCCTGACCCACAAATGGCCGCTGTACAGCCGCGACGCTGCAATCATCGGCCTGGCGGGCATCTCGGTCGACCTGCAAACCGCCAGCGAAACCCACCCGGCCTATCAACGGCTGGCGGCGGTGGACGAGCACATCCGGGCGCATTTCAATCGGCGGGTCACGTTGGGTGAGTTGACGCGGATTGCCGGGATTTCCGTGGCGCAGCTGGAGCGCTACTGCAAGCGCGTGTTCCACCTGACACCGCGCCAGATGATCCAGAAGGTACGCCTGGAACATGCGCACCGGCTGCTGCATACCGAGCTGCCGATCACTGAGGTGGCGTTGCAGTGTGGGTATACCGATCACAGTGCGTTTACCCGGCAGTTCAAGGCGTTGACCGGGTTTACGCCGCGCCAGTATCGGCAGGCGACCGGTATGTACTGATGTCTAATGGCCATTATTTGGCTACAATACAATCTGCATCGTGTGATATTCGCGCAGAGGAATGGCAGCAAAACAATGCATTCCATTTATGGTGTAACTGTGGCGATCCAGTTATTAGCAAGCTCCATGGTGAATAATGTTTTAAGGGATTAGTGTAATGTCGGATGGATATGTTTTTTGTGATAAGTTGTTTAACGCGTTAGAGCCGCAGCAGTTATATGCTCCAAATACATTTTTTGCTTGTTATAATGAGCGTGGGCTCTATCATTCAGCTCAGTTTGTCTTAAGGCTCAGCCCAGTTGTGCATGGGCTGGTTGATAGCATTACGAGCAAGACAGAGGGGCAAGAGATAACATATGAAGAGATATCCGCCTATGCTACGTTTATTCATGAGAATGTTCATTGGTGGCAGCATGTTGGGTCAACGGTAGGGTTGATTCTTAGTCTTGGGTACCCCGCGCAAACACATGAAAGTATAAAGTCTTTACTTCATTTGGCAAAGTCCAGAGAAGTCAGTAAATCAATAAGGTCATGGTCTGAGCGAGGGTTTACGCCCGGCAATGGTCTGGATGATGATATTAAGCATGCAAACATTGTCATTAATAATGCTAAAGATTTTGAATTTTTCAGGGCGCTTGTTATTCAGCCTGAAAATATAAGGGAGATACTCGGAGATCCTTATTTCTTATCGGTTGACCACTCTTTTTCTATGGCCTATCAGTTGGTGGTTGGCTTGTTGAAGGCGACCTTCGATCCCGAAGGCAATTATTTGCCAGGAATAGATAGTTGGAATGAGGGTTTTACCGAACTGGCCAATGAGAAGTCAGGGGAAGTGAACCGGGAGAAAACCGTCGCACTATATCAGATAACTGGCCTGGACATTCTTGAAGGTCAGGCTAGGTTAATTCAACTTCAGTTTTTATGTTTGAGCCATGCATCGAGTCCGACCTTTGGTGAAGCAGCTCAAGATGGATACCTTAAGGGGGTGTATGGCAAGGCATTTGAATACTTTCTCAGCAAGGTTGGATGTGAGTGCCCAGTTTCAGTTGAGGATCCGCTGATCGCAATATTTCTTCTGATTTGTGATATATCACTAAATTCAGGGGTGGGGCTGCCTTTTGAAATAGTCGATTTTGATAGATTTATATATGATGCTGATCCGAAGTATCGATTTGTAATGTTGTGCGGTGCTGCGGCTTTTGAATTGGAGTCGTTAAGTGAGATTATAATGGGGTACACTCGTGAAGAGTATATAGAGGCTGCCCGTGTGTTAACGTCGTTGTGTGATTATAATCACCCGCTGGAAATATCAGAGCAGATAGCGGATTGGGCGTTGACGCAGGAGAATATTGTGCAGCTTCTGTCCGAACGGGAGGAGTTTAAGTTTGCAAGGGAAAATATGCTGGTGAGAGTTGTTTTTTCGAGTTTTGTAGCGTTCAATGTTGATAAGTTTAAGGAACCTCAGTTTTTTTGCTGGGCTGGCTACCACCTGGCTAAAAGCAGTGATAGAGAGAAGGATAAGCAGTTGTGGCTGAAAAATTTATCACTGTTCACAGATAAAGAAGACGATAATGGGATATTTGTTAGAGACTTTCCCGGGAAAAGTCCCGAAATTATACATGAGACGTATAGTCAGTTTTACGCTTCTTGCATAACCTATGATATGACTAGGCAGTGGACGTTTTCTGATCGTCCGTTTAATTATGACTATTCATGGTTGACTGAGCAGCACGCGCCCGCTGATATGAAGAAGGAAGTTAAGCGGATTTTCAAGGAGCTTTATGGCATAGGTCCCGATGATATAAAGTGTAATTATGTTGGAAAAGACTCAAGTAGCAGTAGCTTGTAGATAGGGATACGTTACGGCGGGCTATCGCCCGCACTCACTTTTTGGACTTAACAAGCATCGACTCTGCCGCAGGACTGTCCCGCCCGCGACAGTCGTTCCTCAGTTGATGACGGTGATTGCACCTATCGCAATCGCCGCCAGCAACATCACCATCACCGTGCCCACGGTCCATTTCAGCGAGACGCGCTGGTTGTCGCCGTAGTCGATGTCCAGCAGGCCGCACAGCAGGTACGTCGAGGCCACCAACGGGCTGAGCAAGTGCACCGGCTGACCGATCAGCGAGGCAATCGCCATTTCCTTCGCATCAATTCCGTAGTGGGCAGCGGTCTGTGCCCAGATGGGCAGTACGCCGAAATAGAATGCATCGTTGGACAGCACATAGGTGAACGGCATGCTCAGCAGCGCGGTGATCACCGACAGGTAGGGCCCGGACTGTTGCGGCAGCAGCGCGATCAGGTTGTCGGAGATCGCCTTGACCATGCCGGTGCCGCCCATGATCCCGACAAAAATCCCCGCGGCAAAGATCAGCAAGGTCACCGCCATCACGTTGTCGGCATGCCGCGCGATGACTTCCTTTTGCTGCTTGATGGACGGGAAGTTGACCAGGCAGGCCAGGCCGAAGGCGATCATGAACAGGATCGGCAAGGGCATCAGGCTGATCATCATGCAGGTGATCAGGGCGATGGTCAGCACCACGTTGAACAGAAAACGCGGATCGCCCAGGCGAATATGCGCATAGCCCTTGAGCACTTCTTCCTCGCTGATGCTCACTCTGCCCAGGCGGCGGAACTCCATGCGCCCCAGCCACCAGGCGGCGAACAACACCCACACTGCACCGGCCAGCATGATCGGTACCATGCTCACGAACAGCTCGGTGATGTCCACATGCATCGCACTGGCCGCCCGGGAAAACGGCCCACCCCACGGCAGGATATTCATCACGCCAATCGACATCAGCAGCACGGTGGCCATGACTTGCAGGCGGATGCCGGTCAGCCGGTACAGCGGCAAAAACGCAGCGGTCGCAATGATGTAAGTGGTGGCGCCGTCGCCATCCAGGCCTACACACAGGCCAAGTACGGCGGTACCGACCACGATCTTGCGCGGGTCGCCCTTGACCAGGCGCAGGATCACTTTGATCAGCGGGTTGAACAGGCCTGCGTCGGTCATCAGGCAGAAATACAGGATCGCGAACGTCAGCATGATGCCGGTGGGGGCGAGCATCTTCAGGCCGTCGTACATCATGCCGCCCAGTTGCGGGGCGAAGCCGGCCAGGCAGCCGAAGACGATCGGTACCAGCAGCAGCGCCACCAGCGGTGACAGGCGCTTGCTCATGATCAGGTACATGAAGCAGACGATCATGGCGTAGCTCAGGAATATCAACATGGGTGTGCCTTCTTGTTGGTCTTATAGGGCGCCAGGCAAGTGACTGCCGGCTTTTTTCAGGGCGAACGAAGTCCCTGCGTGCTGCGCGCAGCGTTCAGTGCCGGTGGATTCAGCGGTGGGAAAACATCGGTTGGCCGGCGTGCTCCAGGTCGGCGACCAGGATCGAGCCGGTCGATGAGTCGGTGATGAACAGTTGCCGGTTGCCCTCGCCGCCGAACGCCAGGTTGGTCAGGGTGCGGCCCTCGGTGCAGCTGCGGATGCGATAGAGCGGTACGGCGTGGGGATCGAATACCCAGACGCAGGCATTGCCGGCATCGCACACGTAGAGGTTGCCGAGCGCGTCGAGGGCCATGCCGTCGGCGCCACTCACGCCGCCCGCCAGTGCGGTGAAGATCCCGACTTTGCTTGTGCCGCCGTCGCGCTGGATCGGCAGGCGCCACACCGCGTTGCCCCGGGTCATGGCGACGAACAGCGCGTTTTGCGCCAGGTCCATGACCAGGCCGTTGGGGCTCGGGCCGTTGTTGATCAGGCAGGTGAGCGTCTCATTTTCCAGGTCGTAGGCGAATACACGACCGGTGGGATCCTGTTGGCCGGTCTGCCCCTGGTCGGTGAAGTAGAGCTTGCCGCCAGTGTCGAAGAACAGGTCGTTCACACCCTTGAAGCCTTCGCTGCGGTGGTGAGTCAGAAACGGTGTGATGACGCCACTGGCAGGGTCCAGGGTCAGGATGCCGTGCTTGTAGTCGGCAATGAAAATACGCCCATCGCGATGGATCTTCAGGCCGTTGGGCCAGCCGTCGTATTGCACCACCAGGGTCCAGTTGCCGTGCGGGTCGATGCGAAAGATCCGGCCGTAGGGAATGTCCGTGACATAGAGATTGCCCTGCACATCGAAGGACGGTCCTTCGAGGAAGCTTTTCACTCGCTGGCCGGGTTTGTTGGCGTGCACCCACTCGGAGTCTCCGTCCTTGCAGAAAACCTGCGGCAATGTGCTGAAGACGCGAGTGGGCAAATCACGAGGCGGGGCATACAGGCTCACAGGATCAACTCCTACGGAACGGGCAAGGCACCTCTGAAAAGGAGGTAAGCCTTGTCTCATTATTGTTTTGTTCTGCTAGATAGAACAATGTGCTTTCTAATAGAACAAATGTCGAGGTTATTTCTTGGGCTGTCAACCCTGTCTTTTGCCATATCAGACCAATGCAATGAATTGGCTTGCCCGTTGATCAACCAAATATAAGTAAAAAGCGCTGGGCGCTTTTCGGATGTTGACAGTGAAAATTAACGCGCTCATTATTTATTTCAGAACATCGTTCTGTCAGATAGAACAAGTGCGAATTGACCTTTAAAGGCCTGGTGATGACCCCTAATAAAAACATCGACATTCTGATCAGCGAGGTAGGCCCGCGTGATGGCCTGCAAAGCGTCGCCGCGACGATGCCTACCGCGCTGAAATTGCAGTGGCTAACGGCTTTGGCCGACGCCGGCCTCAAGGAAATCGAGATAGGCTCATTCGTCTCCCCCAAGCTGCTGCCGCAGATGGCCGATGCGGCGCACTTAGTGGTGCATATGCGTCAACGCCGGGACGTGTTTGTCACGGCGCTGGTGCCGAACCTCAAGGGCGCCCAGGCCGCTTTCGACGCCGGCGTGCAGAAAATCACCCTGCCGATCTCCGTCAGCGAGCCGCATTCCCTGGCCAATATCCGCAAGACTCATCAACAGGTGTTCGAGGAGGTTCGCCAGGTCATTGCCCTGCGCAACGAACACTTCCCGAAGGTGCAAGTGGAGGCTGGGTTGTCGACGGTATTCGGTTGCACGATCCAGGGCGAAGTGCCTGAGGACGATGTGATTCGCATGGCGCTGCGCATGGCCGAGCTGGGCGTGGATGAGGTAGGGCTGGCGGACACCGTCGGCTATGCCAACCCGGCTCAGGTGCGCCGGGCGTTTATCCGCTTGCACAGCGAAATCGGCGCCAAGGCTGGCAGTGCCCATTTCCATAACACCCGCGGCCAGGGGCTGGCGAATGTGGTGGCGGCGCTCGATGTGGGGGTCACCACGTTCGACGCCTCACAGGGCGGGATTGGCGGCTGCCCATATGCGCCGGGCGCGTCGGGCAACATCGTGACCGAAGACCTGGTTTACCTGCTCGAATCCATGGGCCTGCGTACCGGCGTCGATATCGACAAGCTGGTGGCGGCACGTGAATGGCTGCAAAAAGGCCTGCCAGGCGAGCCGCTCTACGGGTTCATTCCGGATGCCGGCGTGGGCAAGAACTTCCACTACGCAGGGGCTGCACGATGAACACGCAGAATCACAAGATCCAGGCGCTGCCATTGGCGGGCATCCGCGTGGTCGAGTTTGTGCACATGGTCATGGGCCCGACCTGCGGGCTGGTGCTGGCCGATCTTGGTGCCGAAGTGATCAAGGTCGAACCGACGCCGGCTGGCGACAACACCCGGCGGTTGACCGGTTCGGGCGCCGGCTACTGGATGACCTACAACCGCAACAAGAAAAGCTTCGCCGTCGACATCAAGACCGAGGAAGGGATGGCGGCGGTGCGCAAGCTGATCGAAAGCGCCGACGTGGTCACCGAAAACTTTCGTCCAGGCGCCATGGAAAAACTCGGCCTGGGCTTTGAGCAGGTCAAGGCGATCAAGCCCGACGTTATCTACAGCTCCATGAAAGGCTTTTTGCCGGGCCCTTACGAACACCGCACTGCACTGGATGAGGTGGTGCAGATGATGTCCGGGCTCGCGTACATGACCGGCCCCGAAGGCCGCCCGCTACGCGCTGGTGCCTCGGTGAATGACGTGATGGGCGGGATGTTCAGCGCCATCTCGATCCTGGCCGCACTGTGGCAACGCAAGGCGACCGGGGAGGGCCAGTTTGTGCAGACCGGCCTGTTCGAGAACTCCGCGTTCCTGGTCGGCCAGCACATGATGCAGATGGCGACCACCGGCCAGCCGGCAGCGCCGATGCCCAGCCGTCTTTCAGCGTGGGCGATCTATGACGTGTTCAACGCCCGGGATGACGAGCAGGTGTTCATGGGCGTGGTGAGTGACAGCCAATGGCTGAGCTTCTGCCAGGCGTTTGGTTTTCAACAACTGGGCGGCGACCCCGAACTGGCGCGCAACACCCAGCGTGTGCATGCCCGTTCGCGAATCCTGCCGCTGGTGCGGGAGCGGCTGGCCACGCTGCCCAAGCAGCAAATCATGGACATGTGCGAGCAGGCCGGCTTGCCGTTCTCGCCGATCCAGCGGCCTCAGGATCTGTTTGACGATGTGCACCTGAATGCCTCCGGCGGCCTGGCGCACCTGACGCTGGATAACGGCGAGGAAGTGAAGGTGCCGATGCTGCCGTTTGAAATGAATGGCCGGCGTTTCGATACGCGCCTGAACGTGCCACAACTGGGCAGCCATTCGCAGGCGTTGCTTGAAGAGCTGGGTTATGCCGCCAGGGATGTCGACGCCTTGCGCGCTCGTGGCGTGGTCCGCTAGGTCCTTTTGTCGCCATTCCAATAACAATAATGTCGAGGAAACCCGTCATGGCAATTGTCACGACACCTGCATCAGGCGCCCCAGCCATCACCGCCGTGGTGCTGGATGCAGAGCAAACCCGCGTCCTGCACAAGGCCGCCTGGCGTCTGATCCCGCTGCTCGCCCTGGCTTACTTTTTCAACTACCTGGACCGCACCAGCGTTGGCTACGCCGCCTTGCAAATGACCGAACAGCTGGGTTTGACCGCCACGCAATTCGGCCTGGGTGCGGGGATTATGTTCGTTGGCTACTGCCTGTGTGAGGTGCCGAGCAACCTGGCGATGTACCGCTTTGGCGCCCGGCGGTGGATGGCGCGCATCATGATTACCTGGGGGATCGCGGCGGCTGCCACGGCCTGGGTCGTCGGCCCCTACAGCTTCTACGCAATGCGCCTGGTGCTGGGTGTGGCCGAGGCCGGGTTCTTTCCCGGGGTGATCTTTTTCCTGACCCTGTGGTTTCCTGCGCAGTACCGCACGCGGGTGCTGGCATGGTTTACCGCGGCCACGCCGATTTCATTCTTGGTGGGTGGCCCGCTGTCGGTGTGGCTCCTGCAAATGCACGGCATCTGGGGTTTGGCAGGCTGGCAATGGATGTTTCTGATCGAGGGCGTCCCGGCGTGCATCCTCGGGCTGATCACGTTGAAAGTGCTGACCAACCAGCCTTCCGAAGCCAAATGGCTGTCGGCACAGGAACGTGCCGTGCTCACCGGCTTGCTGGCTGAAGAGCAAAGCCAGGGCCAGCACCGCCACGGCTTCAAGGCTGCCCTGAAAGACCCTCGGGTGTGGATCCTCAGCTCGATTACCTTCAGTTTTACCCTGGGCTCCTACGGCATTGGAATCTGGCTGCCGCAGATGCTCAAGGCCCACGGTGTCGAGATCAGCATGATTGGCTGGGTGGCGGCGATTCCCTACTTTTTTGCAACCATCGGCCTGTTGGTTTGGGCGAAACACGTGGACCGCACCGGCAAGGGGATTTTCAACCTGACCGTGGCCATGCTGCTGGCTGGCCTGGCGCTATTGGTCGCCTTGCAGATGGACACATTGGTGGCCGCCCTGGCCGGGATCACCCTGGCGCTGGTGGGGACGATTGCCGGCAAGACCATTTTCTACACCTTGCCGGGCAAGTTCCTGCGTGGCCAGGCCGCTGCCGGTGGTATTGCGCTGATTAACTCGATTGGTGCCTTTGGCGGTTTTGTCGGGCCCTACCTGATGGGCTTTCTCAAGGATTACACCGGCTCGTTCACGGCGGGCCTGATGGTGATGGGGTGCATCATGTTCGTCGCGGCCGCGATGGTTATGTCGCTGCGGCTTTTCCTGCGGGACGCATAATGCGGTGGCTGCACCCCGGCGCAAAAGGGTATGTTACGGCGACTGAAAGTGTCTGGCGCGACCGGGACGGCAATGATGCCGCCGCTTGCGCCGGCGATGAATACCCAATGAGTGGCCATGAGTACCGAACCCAACAACAGTCTTGCTGATCAAGCCGGCAGTCCGGAAGGCGGCGTTGCTGCAGTCGATCGCGCGTTTTCCATTCTCGCGGCCTTTAATATCGACCAGGAGAGCTTGAGCCTGGCGGAGATCGCCCGGCGCACCGGCTTGTATAAAAGCACCATCCTGCGCCTGATCACCTCGCTGGAAAAAGCCGGGTTTGTGCGGCGCTTGAGTGACGGCCAATACGCCGTCGGGCCTGAACCTCTGCGCCTGTCCCAGCTATATCAAGCCTCGTTCCGCTTGCGGGATGTGATCCTGCCGCTGCTGGAATCCATCACCGAAGAGAGCGGCGAGACCTCGTCTTTTTACGTCTATGAAAACGGCAGCCGGGTGGTGTTGTTCCGTGTCGAGCCCAAGCGCGCGGTGCGGGTCTCGGTGCTGGAAGGCGCGCGGTTCCCGCTGCATGCCGGGGCTTCCGGCAAGGTCCTGCGCGCGTTCTCACGCCAGGGTGACGCCACACTGACTCAGGAGCGTGAACGCTGCTGGGCCTGCTCGTTCGGTGAACGCGACCCGGAAACCACCGCCGTCTCCGTCCCCGTGTTTGCAATGGGCGGTGAGCTCAAGGGCGCGTTGACGCTGTCGGGCCCCTCCGACCGATTGCTGAAAGAACACATCCCCCACGCCGCATCGATCCTGCTGCGCAACGCGGCGATCGCCACCAGCGCGTTGGGGGGCAACAACACCGAGTTGCGAGCGGCCCTGGAAAAACTCAATCCTTGAAGGGGTGGTGTTTTTGTGGGCTGATCTGGAATTCAACACAGGACGATCAAGATGGACGTGGCAATGGAACTGTCGTTTGAGGTGACGGAGAAAGAGCGCCAGGCCATCCTCCAGCCGCTGAGGGCATACAACATCAGCCAATGCGGCGAGAACCCGTTCGAAACGTTCGGGCTGTTACTGCGTGATCCCGCCAGCCAGGAAGTGGTGGGCGGCCTGTACGGGAAAATTTCCTATGGCTGGATGTTCATTGAGCTGTTGAGCGTGCCTGAGTCAATGCGCACTCAAGGCATGGGCTCGCGGCTGATGCGCGCGGCTGAGGAGCTGGCACGGGAGAAAGGGTGTGCGGGGATCTGGCTGGACACCTTCAGCTTCCAGGCGCCCGGGTTCTACCGGAAGCTGGGTTTCAGCGAGTTCGGGCATATTGCCGAGTACCCGCCAGGACACACGCGCCACTTTTTCCAGAAGCACCTGGGCTGAGGGCTAGCGGGTCACCGACCGCCACGTGACCAAGCCGTCCAGCCCTTTATCGGACTTCAAGTACCTGAGCACGTTCTGCGCCTGGGCCTTCTCTTCAAACGGGCCGACAAAGGCGTGAGGCGGCTCATCGAGCACGGTGGGCACATCGAGCGCCCGCAGTTGCGCAACCCGTTCGCCAAACGCTTTGTCGTTATCGGCGGTAAGGCGCACCACCCAGCCGCTGCGATACAAATGCCCTCTAACGCTTCAAACACCCACAAACTTTATTGGATTGCAGCAACAATTTTTCTTGTTGGACACCTCCCTCCCCAAGCAGCAAAGATGCCGCCACTGACGCTCGACCTTCCAGGTCAACAATAAAAAATCGAGCCGGGCTGCACGCCGTTTTCTTGCAGTGAACCCTTTGTTCACTACCTGCTTTACTGGCGCCGCAGCGCGCACTTAAGGACCTCACCACCATGCAAACTGTTGTGAACCTATGGCCGCTGATTGGCGTACTCGTCATCGTGGTCGGCTTTGTGTTGCGCTTCAATCCGCTGCTGGTCGTCACGGCGGCAGCGATTGCCACCGGGTTTGCCGCCCACTTTCCACTGGAAAAGATCCTCGCCACCATGGGCGACGGCTTTCTCCAGACTCGCGCCTTGCAATTGATCCTGTTGTTGCCCCTGGCTGTCATCGGCTTGCTGGAGCGCCATGGCTTGCGCCTGCATGCGCAAAACTGGATCGCGCGCTTTGAGCGGGCCACGGTTGGGCGCTTGCTGATCATCTATCTGTTTGTGCGTGAATCCACAGCGGCCATGGGCCTGACGAGCCTGGGCGGGCATCCGCAGATGGTGCGCCCGTTGCTGGCGCCGATGGCGGAAGGCGCGGCGGAAAAACGCTATGGCAAACTCCCCGACAAGCTTCGCCACAAGGTCCTGGCCATGTGTGCCGCGACCGACAACGTGGGGCTGTTTTTTGGCGAGGATATCTTCGTCGCCTTTGGTGCGATTGCGTTGATGCACACCTTCCTGTTGGGTTCGGGGATTGATGTCGAGCCTCTGCACATTGCGGTCTGGGGCATCCCGACGGCGATCTGCGCCTTCATCATTCACGCCATCCGCTTGCACCGCTTTGACCGAATGCTGACCCGAGAGCTGTTGCCGGCCAACACAGCGGAGGCGGCGCAATGATCATTTCCATTCAATACCTGTACTGGCTGGCCGGCGTTCTGCTGGTGATCACCGCCGGGATGATCCTGATGGATCGCACCCACCCCAGGCGCTGGTCGAGTTCGTTGTTCTGGCTGCTGTTTGCCATTCCGTTCCTGGTGGGGGAGCGCCTGCCCTCGGTGGTGGTCGGCGTGGGCGTGGTGGTGATGGCACTCATCGCGGGCCTGGGAGGCGTAGGCCGCGGCGCGCATGCCCAGTTGCATGACAAGGCCGCACGGGCCAGCGCTGGTCGCCTGGGGCATAAATTGTTTATCCCGGCATTGGCCATTCCGTTGACCACGGTGATCGGCTCGGTATTGCTCAAACACACCGAGATCGGCGGCGTGCCGCTGCTGGACCCGAAGAACACCACCTTTGTCTCCCTGGGTATCGGCTGCCTGATTGCACTGGCGCTGGCCTGCTGGCTGACGCGGGACACCCCGGTGCAAGCCCTTCGCGAATCCCGGCGCCTCACCGAAGCGCTGGGCTGGGCGATGGTGCTGCCGCAGATGCTGGCGATGCTCGGGCTGTTGTTCAACGAAGCGGGCGTGGGCACAGCGGTGGCGCACATCACCACCACCTATATCAACCTGGATTACAAGCTGGTAGCGGTGATGGTGTATGTGTTGGGCATGGCACTGTTTACCGTGATCATGGGCAATGGCTTTGCCGCCTTCCCGGTGATGACCGGCGGCGTTGGCGTACCGGTGCTGGTAGGCATCTACGGCGGCAACCCGGCGGTGATGGCTGCCATCGGCATGTTCTCCGGTTACTGCGGTACGCTGATGACACCCATGGCGGCCAACTTCAATATTGTCCCGGCAGCGTTGCTGGAGCTGCCGGATAAAAACGCGGTCATCAAGGCACAGATGCCGACCGCATTGATGATGCTGGTGGTCAATATTGTCCTGCTCTACCTGCTGATGTGAGGCTGTAATGCGCACTGTATTGCTGACGGGTTTCGAACCGTTTGACCAAGACCTTGTCAACCCGTCCTGGGAGGCGGTACGCCTGTTGGAGGGTGTGCAGTTGGGCGCTGATGTGCGGATTGTCGCGCGGCAGTTACCCTGTGCCTTTGCCACGGCGGGCGAGCGCCTGGCTCAGCTGTTGGCCGAACACCGCCCGCAGATGGTCATTGCTGTCGGGCTGGGCCCCGGGCGCAGTGATATTTCCATCGAGCGGGTCGCGATCAACCTCAACGACGCGCGGATTCCGGACAACCTGGGTGAGCAACCTGTCGACACGGAAGTGCTACCCGGCGGCCCTGCGGCCTACTTCGGCACCTTGCCGAGCAAGGCCATGGTGAGGGCCGTGCGCGAGGCCGGCATTGGGGCCAGCGTGTCGCAAACCGCCGGCACTTTCGTGTGCAACCAGGTGTTCTATCTGTTGCAGCACGCGCTCGCCGGGTCAGGGGTACGCAGCGGTTTCATCCATGTGCCGTGGCTGCCCGAACAGGTGGTGGGCCGAATACCCGAGCCGGCCTCGATGGCGTTGCCGATGCAGGTCGAGGGCTTGCGGATTGCGCTGCTGACGGCCTGGAATACCCTGGTGGATATCACTGAAACGGGTGGGCAAGTCAGCTGAGGTTTTCGGCTTCGCGTCCCGGGAAAAACAACGCGAAGCAGGTCACACCGTTCTCGCTGCTCACGCTGTATCGGCCGTTATGCAACTGCATGATGGTCGCGACAATCGACAGCCCCAATCCATTGGAATGCGCCGAACACTCCCGTGATTCATCCACGCGATAAAACCGCTCGAACAACCTGGGCAAGTGCTCCGCCGGGATGGTCGCGCCGTGGTTGGTCACCGTCAGGTTGATGCCTTCGGCGCAGGGTGTGGCCTGGATCAGCAGTTCAGAGGCGGGCGCACCATATTTGATGGCGTTGGCGCACAGGTTGGCCAGGGCACGGCGCAGCAGCATCGGTTCGGCCCAGATCACACCGGCGCCCTGGGCGAGGATGCTGATATCGACATCGCCCGCCAGGCCTTCGAAGTAGTCGGCCATGCGTTCCACTTCATCGGCCGCGTCCAGTTCCTGGCGCTGGCGCAGCGCACTGGCCGGGTCGGTGCGGGCCAGGAACAGCATGTTGTCGAGCATGCGCGCCAGGCGTTCGAGTTCTTCGACGTTGGAGGCCAGCAGTTGCTGGTAGGCCTCGATGCTACGGTGTTGCTGCAGCGCCACCTGGGTTTCCCCGAGCAAGTTATTGATCGGCGTGCGCAGTTCGTGGGCCATGTCGGTGGAGACCTGGCCCAGTTGCACAAAACCTTTGGCCAGGCGTTCGAGCATGGTGTTGAACGAATCAATCATCGGCAGCAGTTCTTTGGGGGCGCCGTGGCTGTCGAGGCGCGCGGCGAGGTTGCCGACGCCGATGCCCTGGGCATGCACGGCCAGGCGCCGCAATGGCAGCAGGCCGCGATGCACCATCAGGTAACCGACCACCGCCAGTACCAATGCCGCGATGCTGGCGAGGATATAGACACTCAGCCGGTAGCTGGCGAGCACTGCGGTGCGCTCGGTCATCAACCGCCCGGTAGTGACTTGCAGGCTGCCCAGGTCGCCTGAATCGATGGTGGCGGCGAGGGTGGAGAAGGGGACGCCATTGACGCCGGGTAAATGCTGCACGTCGGCGAATTCCAGGGCGTGGTCCCGGGGCACCGGTGCAACGTCGGGCATGTCGATGTTGCCGGGGTTTACTTCCAGCAGCGGTTTCTGCCCGGGTGCGGCGATGCTCAGCACCGATTCGCGGTTGCCGAGCATGTTCTGGAACAGTTCGGGCTTGGTCTTGATCAGGTCCAGGGTGTTGCTGTCGTTCAGCAGGTTGCGCAGTTGGTCGACGCGGTAGATCAGCGCAGCGTCGTCGCGGTGGATCAGTTCGCGCTCAAGGTCGCGGTACAGCGCCACGCCGAGGGTTGCCAGCAGGGCGAACGCCAGCAGGGCGAAGATCAGCGCCAGGCGCAGCGTCAGGGAGTAATGCCGGGGCTTGCTCATGGTTGCGTATCGAAGCGATAGCCGATGCCGCGCACGCTATGGATCAGCTTGAGCTGGAACGGGTCGTCGATTTTCAGGCGCAGGCGGCGCACGGCCACGTCGACCACATTGGTGTCGCTGTCGAAATTCATGTCCCACACCCTTGAGGCGATCAGCGAGCGCGAGAGTACCTGGTCCTGATGGGTGGCGAACAAGTGCAACAAGGCGAACTCCTTGTTGGTCAGGGTGATGCGCACGCCGCCACGGCTGACGCGGCGCTTGAGCACGTCGATCTGCAGGTCGGCGATCTGCAAGTGTTCTTCTTCACGGCTTGGCCCGCGCCGGGTCAGGGTGCGCAGGCGCGCCACCAGTTCGGCGAAGGAAAACGGCTTGATCAGGTAATCGTCGGCGCCCAGTTCCAGGCCCTTGATGCGGTCGGCAATATCGTCCCGGGCGGTCAGGAACAGCACCGGCGTGTCGGCTTCCTTGCGCAGGCGACGCAGCACTTCCCAGCCGTCCATCTTCGGCATCATCACGTCCAGCACGATCACGTCGAACGGGGTTTCCAGGGCCTGGTGCAAACCGTCCACGCCATCGCGGGCAAGGCTCACGGAGTAACCCAGTTCCTGCAGGCCGTTAAGCAGGTAGTTGCCCGCCTTGGGCTCGTCTTCGACTACGAGGATATTCATGGGATTCGCCCTGGTGATGTGCAGTTCTTGCGTGGCGCAAGTGTAGCCCGATCAATTGTCATTGGGGCAGCCGATGCCCTGTACTTGATAGTCCAGCACGTGTTCGCGGCCCTGGCTGTCGAGGTAGTCGAGGCGCGCAGGGACAATGCCGCACTGGCCGTAGGTATCGGTGCTCGACAGTACTTTGGCCACGTCCATGTGCATGAAGAAGCCGGGGGTGTCATGGATCACCGAGGTGGTGGCGGTGGTATCGGCAAAGGCCGAGCCGGTGGCGAGGAGGGCAGCAAAGCCGAGGATAAACAGTTTCATGGCGGTATCTCTCTTTAAAGGTTGGCTGCCGGTATCCGGCAGTGAGTTCACAGTAACCAGGCGACACAAACAGCCAGCCAACAGGATGATGACAAGATCGTAATGAAGGGCTTAAGGCTGGCGGCCGGACGCTTCGAGGATCAGGTCGGTGATTTCCTTGGCGTGGGAAACCAGGGACAAGTGGCTCGATGGCAGCTCGATGGTGGTGGCGTTCATGCGCTTGGCGAGAAAGCGTTCCAGGTCCGGGTTGATGGTCTGGTCATTGCTGGACACCGCATACCAGGACGGCTTGGTGTGCCACGCGGCGTTGACGGTGCGACCGCTGAACAGGGTCTTGGCGATCGGTTGTTGCACGGCGTACAGCTCCATGGCCTTGGCGTGGGGTACATCGGCGGCAAAGTACTTGAGGAAGGCGTCCTGGTTCAGGGTCAGGTAACCGTCGTGCTCCACCACACCGGCCCGCACGGGTGTGCTTGGGTACTTGGCGGACAGGGCGACGAAGTCTTCGTTGGCGTCCGGAGCGCGGGCGGCGACGTATACCAGGGAGCTGACCTTGGGGTTGGCCCCGGCGTCGCTGACCACGGTGCCGGCGTAGGAATGGCCGACCAGCACGGTAGGGCCGTCCTGTTGATCGAGTACGCGATTGGTGGCAGCGACGTCATCCGCCACCGAGGTCAGCGGGTTTTGCACGGCGGTTACATGCAAGCCGGCGGCCTGCAGGCGGGTAATCACTTCGGACCAACTGGAACCGTCGGCCCAGGAGCCGTGTACCAGCACTACGTTATTGGCTTTCACCGGTGCAATCGGGCCGGCCACGGCGGCGCCGGTCCCCAGCATCAACAGGCTGGCGGCGATCAGGCAGAGTTTGCTTGCAGGTTTCATGGGCGGGCTCGCTTCATTTTCAGTGGGAAGTTGGGTCACCCGCTGTGGGTGACTGACGACTTCACTGTATGAAGTGAGGGTGCGGGCAACACTGACAGCTTGATGACAAGTTTGTAATGCAATGGGCAGCCGGAAGGCTGCCCTGGTTGGACGGTGACCCATCAGACAGTACGGGCTGCTTGCAGGCGTTCAGCGCCGCCTTCCGCCAGGCCGCGTTCGTGCAGGCGATCTGCGCCGCCCTCGGCGAGCAGGTGGGATGGCTGGTCTTTGACCGCGCCAGCGTGGGTGTCGGCCGACGCCATGGATGACAGCCCGAGGCCCGCGATGACAGTCAGGCCGAGTACCAGGGACGAAGCTTTCGAGAGATTGAACATGATGAGGCTCCTACGCGTGAGTCAGCCGGATTGGCTGGTGGTCGTAGTTAATCGCCGGGGTGTATCTGCCATGTGTGCCCAGGCGTGGCGAAATGCGGGTTCGCGTATCCAGGCGGGGTTCCCATACAGTCCGATACAAACCACGGGAAGGTTTACAGCGTTTGGGCCGATCCGTAGATTGCACCAGGCAAGTGGTTCGTCAGCGCCCAAGACCGGGTGACGAAAGCAAGAGGAAGCCGAGCAGTGTCCACCCGCGATTCAGCTGTATTCGCCCACCGTTACCGCGCCTTTCTGTTCGATATGGATGGCACACTCCTGAACTCCATTGCCGCCGCCGAGCGCGTATGGGCCACCTGGGCTGAACGCCATGGGCTGGATGTCGAGGCCTTTCTGAAGACCATCCATGGTGCCCGGGCCATCGATACCATCACCCGCCAGGCTTTGCCCGGTGTGGACGCGCAGGCTGAGGCGCAGTGGATTACCGAGGCTGAACTTGAGGATGTGGAAGGGGTGGTGGCGATTGCGGGCGCGGTGGAATTCCTCAACGCATTGCCCGGCGATCAATGGGCGCTGGTTACGTCTGCCCCCAAGGCACTGGCTCTGCGCCGTATGCAGGCGGCCGGGATCAACCCGCCGGCGGTGCTGGTCACCGCGGAGGATGTTGCGAGCGGCAAGCCGGACCCTGCCTGTTATGTGCTCGGTGCGCAACGGCTGGGAGTACCGGTACAAGACTGCCTGGTGTTTGAGGATGCCAGCGTCGGGATTCGCGCCGGCGAGGCGGCGGGGGCCGATGTGATGGTGGTGACGTCGACCCACCTTGTGCCCATGGTCACCGAGCATCCGTCGATTGACGGGTATGAGCGTCTACAGGTTCAGCGGGACGAAGCCGGGCTGTTGCATCTACAGAGCCTGGCGTAAAAAAAGGCCGACCCGGTTACCCGGATCGGCCTTCTTCGTAAAGGGGCGGTTCAACGTTGGAGCTGTTTCCAGTCAGCGTCTGCAGGCGGTTGCCCTTGAGCCCCTGGCGGGACAAGACCATTTCCTTGAGGATTTCGCTGGCAAGCCTGGCAATCGCCTCCGGCCCTCGATGGTGTGCGCGGACGATGCCGGTCACCGCAAAGTGATCAGCTTCCGGGCCGCTGAGAATCGCGGAAAGCGTGCCATCGGCATGCAGGGTGCAGACGATTTTGTAGCTCGGCAGGCGCGCTGCCAGTGCTGATTCGATTTCGCTTTTACTCAGTGTGTCCATCAGCGCTACAACCTTTCACCGACCGTGCATGCCCAAGCATAGGTTGTGTCGCGCAGCTGTAAATACCGGCGATCTGATAGCAACTGCGGCGACGGTTTCAACCCGCTTGCGGGATACACCGCGCTGGGGCAACGAGCTTCAAGATGAAACCCAAAGCCGTCAGGATGAGGCTTTGCGGCGATCACTGTGAGGCGCGCGCCGGCACAGTCTGCGATGGACGGCGACCTGAATGGGCTTGAGGCAGAAGAAAAACAAGTACGCGCTCAGGAACAGCGTCAGGTCCAGCCATGAGTAGGCTTTGTCGGAGGAGCCTTCGATTTCGAACTTGAGGCCATACTCCAGCGCCACAAACGCCACGCTGATCAGCGTGACAATCAACCAAGACTTGGATAAGTAAGGCTGTTTAACGGTACGCCTCATCAACGTGCTCCTTGGCGCGCTGCAGACTGTAGGGGATTTGTCACGAGATTCGGCCCTGGAAAACTCCACAAGTTCCCTTTGTTTGCAGGCTGTTTCATGCGTTGAACGCAGCCAGCGACTATTACTGAGAAGTGTTCCTGCCATGTGTCATACAAAAGGGAGTACGCCTTATGTTGGTTCAGTGGTTTCTTGCAGCAGTCCATTTACTGGCATTCGCCATGGCATTGTCGGCCGTGCTTGCGCGTGGCAAGGCATTGCGCGGTGTATCTGATAGTGACCCATCCACCCTGCGCCGCGTATTGATCGCGGACAACATCTGGGGAATCAGTGCCCTGGTGTTATTGGTAACCGGTGGCCTGCGGGCCTTCGGCGGCTACGAAAAGGGCAGTGATTATTACCTGCACCAGCCGTTGTTTCACGTGAAGATGACGCTGCTTGTATTAATTTTGTTACTGGAGCTCGCGCCGATGATTCGCTTTATCAAATGGCGCATCGCGTTGGCGCGTGGCACGCGCCTCGATTTGCACCAGGCAGGTCTTTTTGCGCGCATCAGCCATGTGCAGGCGTTACTGCTGGTGCTGATGATGATTGCAGCGAGTGGCATGGCACGCGGTGTCGGCCTGGGATGACGCTGGCCTGGCGCTGGAACAAGGGAATAGGGCGCGCTGGCCGCGGGAAGCCGCGAGCAGGCTGAAAGAGGTTTTCGCCAGCCGTTACAGTGAACGAAAGGGCTGGCTACTGGAGGCGCTTCAAGGTGTCTGGTTTTTATCCGGAGCCGTCAGGCCCGCCTGGATACGTTGGTAGATCTCCTCGCGATGCACGGCAACGTCCTTTGGAGCATTGATGCCGATTCTTACTTGCTGGCCGCTAACGCCCAGGATGGTGATCGTGATGTCATCACCGATGTTTATGCTTTCACCGACTTTGCGGGTGAGTATCAGCATGGACTTCTCCTTGATTGCTTTGAAGGACACATGTTTCAGACAGGGCAGATGTCGGATGTGTGTAGCTTACTGCGAAGCGCTTCCCTGTGGCTGCCTCTTTTAGGACGCATAGAGGCGGCATTAATTCCCATGCCGCCATCATACAGGTCTGCGATACATCATTCGCATTGTTTAAGCCAACGTTTATGACGGCCAGAATAGACAGTGAATGATAAAGTCGCCTCTTTGATCCTCTAAGGAGCAGGGTAGTGCGTAAAGTAGCGATGGCAATTGCGGTGTTGGCATTGGCCGGTTGCGGTGAAGGTAAAAGTGTCGACGCCCCCAAGGCCAGGCCTGCCGTTGCCGAGGCGCCCGCCCAGGCGCAACCTGCGGTCGGCGCGATCGCCTCTCAAGAATGGGATGTATGGGTGGGGCCGCCGGATCACAAGCTGCAGGCGATGACTGACCTGACCGCGTGGCTGCTGGAACACGGTTTCAGTTTCTATCTGGCGAAGGAAGACGGTAAGGACCAGGTGCTGCTGGGCCCATTCAGCACCAAGGCCGAGGCCGAGGCGAAACAAGCGCAGTTGACCGAGAAACTGGCCACTGCGAAGAAGAATGACACGGTGTCCGAGGTCATCGAACACAAGGTTGCGCAGTAAAGAGTCGACAAGCGGGAGGCCATGGCGCTCCCGCTTTTTTCGTTCAGCCGCAGGCTTTCAAGTTCACCGGGCCGACAAATTCATTGCCGCGCCCCATCACGCACGCCACGGTTTGATTGCGCTGGCGTTCCCAGGGCTGTACCGGGTAGGTCTTGTTCCAGGCTTCATACAGCTGGCGATCCTGTTTCGACAGGCGCAGGCCATACTGCTTGCTCATATAGAAATACGTTCGGGCGATCATGCCGCGAATGGAAGGGCGGGGCATGACCTTCTTGGCCTTGAAGTCCACCTGGGTCAGGCATGATCCATATTGGCCGCTTTGTACCGGCAGCCAGCCAAAACTGAAATTGTTTCGGTCGCCATTCACCTCGCCGATGCTCGGCACCAGGTTGTGCAGGTCGGCTTCGGCCCGCTTGTAGACCGCGTCCTTGCGGGTGCAGTTCTTGCGCCCGCCATCCTGCCAGCACTGGCGCTGATGGCCGATCTGCCAGGCCGGAACAATGTGTTCCCATTCAATACGTGCCGCCCGGTTGGCGTTTTTGCGCGGGATATAGCCGCAGGCTTTCAGGTCTACCCGGTTGCCGTTGTATTTGCAGCCGCAATAGAACTCCGTGGATTGCGGTTCATACAGTTTCCAGGCGATTTTCTTGGCTTCGCTGAATGTCCTGGGGGCTTGGGCGTGAGCGGTAACAGCAAAAAACACACACAACAGACTGATAAAACGGACACTCATTGACTCAATCTTCCTTCGGCACAACCCAGAAAATCTGCACGCCACCGTCATCGCGATAGGCGAGGGTGACGTTGTCGTTTTCTGCGATCTCCTCCAGTAGTCGTGCCCACTCGTCTTCCGGTTCCTCCGGCAAACGGAAGATCAACGCCGCCTTGTTTTTTTGGGCATTGGTGGAATTGATGATTTTTTGCACGCGAACGGCCAGTCGTTGGTAGGCATCAGGAGGTGTTGGTGCTGCGGAAGAGGGCTTTGCCACGGAGTATTCCTTATTTGGCTGTACGTGCATACAGTATTTAACTGTGGGCAATTTCGCAACTGCTTAAAATTCAAGAATTTCTTCTGACAGTGGTTTTGCCGATTTGGTGTAGGAACGCTTTGTTTTTCAAAGGTTTTTTGCGCGGGGGTAAAGCGGAGGAAATCAGACCCGCTCGCGGTACGCCACGAGCGGGATGGCCCAACCGTTGCCGGCCGGGCCCGGGAGCGATCAATATTCCCAGAACATCCGTTGCAGTTCCTTGCTGTCCTGGGTCTTGGTCAGGGCGACCATGGCCAGGATGCGGGCTTTCTGCGGGTTCAGGTCATGGGCAACTACCCAGTCGTATTTGTCGTCTGGTTGTTCAGCGTTACGCAGAACGAAACCACCGGCATTCACGTGGGAAGAGCGAATGATCTGTACGCCTTGCTTGCGTAGTTCCTGCAGGGCAGGCACCACCTTGGACGACACCGAACCATTGCCGGTACCGGCATGGATGATGGCTTTCGCGCCGGCCTGGGCCAGGGCCTTGTAGGCGGTGTCGCTTACGTTGCCATAGGAATAGGCGATTTCGACGTCCGGCAGGCTTTTGATGGTCTTGATGTCGAATTCCGAGTTCATGGTGTGACGCTTGGCTGGCAGGCGGAACCAGTAGGATTTGCCTTCTACCACCATGCCCAGCGGGCCCCATGGGCTCTTGAACGCTTCAGTCTTGATGTTGATCATCTTGCTGACGTCGCGACCCGACTGGATCTCGTCGTTCATGGTCACCAGTACGCCTTTGCCGCGGGCGTCCTTGCTGCCGGCGACGGCAACGGCGTTGTACAGGTTGAGCATGCCATCAGCCGACATGGCGGTGCCTGGGCGCATCGAGCCGACCACGACGATTGGCTTGTCGGTCTTTTCCACCAGGTTGAGGAAGTAGGCAGTCTCTTCCAGGGTGTCGGTACCGTGGGTGATCACGATGCCGTCGACGTCCTTGCTGTCGGCCAGTTCGGCGACACGACGACCCAGTTGCAGGAGGTTTTCGTTGGTGATGCTTTCGGAGGCAATTTGCAATACTTGTTCGCCGCGGACATTGGCGATCTGGCTAAGCTCAGGAACACCGGCGATCAATTGTTCGATGCCGACCTTGGCGGCCTGGTAGGTCGCACTGTTGGCCGCGCTGGCGCCGGCGCCGGCGATGGTGCCGCCGGTGGCAAGGATCACCACGTTGGACAGTTTTTGCTGGGTTTCAGCTTCTTTTGCCTGAGCGGCAACGGGGAACAACAGCAGGAGGGCTAACGCGCCCGGTACGAAAGTTTTCAACGCAGATTTCATTATTCTTCTCTCTAGTTTTGATGAGTGCTGATGCAGGTTCATCTAGAAACACCCGGGCGGTTCTGAACGCCACGAGGTGCTGAGTAAGAGCAGGATTTGTACCAGCGGGATTTTGTTTGGCAATAGAATTTAACCTATTGATTTATATCTATATTTGTTTGATTTGTAAGTAAATGGCTTGGTCTTCTGTCCGGCTTTCCGAACAAAGCGATGCGCGGGTGTTCGGTTGTCCGAAAAGGATGACGGAAAAGTTTGGTTTTAAACGCAGGAGGCACGCCGCGACCTGTCGTTTCAGAGAACGATCCAGCAACGCGGATGTTTAAAGGGGGTACCGGATGGCTTCGAGGGCAGGGCGTAAAGCGGATTCACCAAAAGGCTGTTTTCTCCCGTTGACAAATCTCGACAAGCTTCTCATAGTTTGACCTAACGCAAACGTTTGCGAGATGTTTCACGGGGTACTCCTCGAGTGTCGTGAAAGCTCGTATCAGCCGCCCGGGTGGGTTGGCTGCCGAAGCGTTCTTCGGTGCAAGCGTTGCTCACAATAATCATAAGATCGGAGTGAACCCATGAAGCTGCCATTTGCTGGACGTCTTCTTGCTGTCGCTGTGCTTGCTGCCGCATCCGCTGCCCTGCCTCTTTCCTCTGCATTTGCTGCCGAGACCGCCGCCAAACCCAAGGTCGGCCTGGTCATGAAATCCCTCGCCAACGAATTCTTCGTCACCATGCAGGACGGTGCCAAGGAATACCAGAAAGCCCACGCCGCCGACTTCGACATGATCACCAACGGGATCAAGAACGAAACCGATACCAGTGCGCAGATCGATATCGTCAATCAGATGATCCTGTCCAAGGTTGACGCGATCGTCATTGCTCCCGCCGATTCGAAAGCCCTGGTCACCGTGCTGAAAAAGGCCTCCGACAAAGGCATCAAGATCGTCAACATCGACAACCGTCTTGATGTGGATGTACTGAAAAGCAAAAACCTTGATATCCCGTTCGTAGGTCCAGACAACCGCAAGGGCGCGCGCCTGGTCGGTGAAGAACTGGCCAAGCACCTCACCAAGGGTGACCAGGTTGGCATCATCGAAGGTGTGTCCACCACCACCAACGCCCAGCAGCGTACCGCTGGCTTCAAGGACGCGATGGATGCCGCCGGCATGAAGATCGTCTCCACCCAATCCGGTGAGTGGGAAATCGACAAGGGCAACGCGATTGCCGCTGCCATGCTCCAGGCAAACCCGAACATCAAGGCACTGCTGGCCGGTAATGACAACATGGCACTGGGCGCAGTATCCGCCGTACGTGGCGCCGGCAAGGCTGGCAAGGTGCTGGTCGTAGGCTACGACAACATCGAGGCCATCAAGCCGATGCTGCAGGACGGCCGTGTCCTGGCCACCGCCGACCAGGCTGCTGCCCAGCAAGCCGTTTTCGGTATCCAGAACGCTCTGAAGCTGGTCAAGGGTGAAAAAGTCGATGCCGTGGATGGCATGATCGAAACCCCGGTCGAACTCATCCTCAAGAAGTAATTCCCCGGCAGCACAAAACAGCGTCCGCTCACCCGAGCGGACGCCTGGAGACGTTCCTATGTCATCTTCCGCACCGAACGCTGTCCTCTCGGTCAGCGGTATCGGCAAGACCTATGCCCAACCGGTTCTGTCCGACATCACCCTGACGCTCAACCGTGGGGAAGTGTTGGCGCTTACCGGTGAGAATGGCGCGGGGAAAAGCACCCTGTCGAAAATCATCGGCGGGCTGGTCACCCCGACCGACGGCCAGATGCAGTTCAATGGCCAGGCCTACACGCCAGGCAGCCGGACCCAGGCTGAAGAGCAGGGCATCCGCATGGTCATGCAGGAGCTTAACCTGCTGCCAACCCTGACGGTCGCTGAAAACCTGTTCCTCGATAACCTGCCCAGCCACGGTGGCTGGATCAGCCGCAAGCAACTGCGCAAGGCCGCCATTGAAGCCATGGCCCAGGTCGGCCTGGACGCTATCGACCCGGACACCCTGGTCGGCAGCCTCGGCATCGGCCACCAACAGATGGTCGAGATCGCCCGCAACCTGATTGGCGACTGCCACGTACTGATCCTCGATGAACCTACGGCGATGCTGACCGCCCGTGAAGTCGAGATGCTGTTCGAACAAATCACCCGCCTGCAGGCCCGGGGCGTGGCGATTATCTATATTTCCCACCGGCTCGAAGAACTGGCCCGGGTTGCCCAGCGCATTGCGGTGCTGCGTGACGGCAAGCTGGTGTGTGTCGAGCCGATGGCCAACTACAACAGTGAGCAACTGGTCACGCTGATGGTGGGCCGCGAACTGGGCGAGAAAATCGACCTGGGCCCGCGCACCATCGGCGCGCCGCTGTTGACGGTAAAAGGCCTGACCCGCTCGGACAAGGTCCGCGACGTGTCGTTTGAAGTGCGTGCCGGCGAAATCTACGGCATCTCCGGCCTGATCGGTGCGGGCCGTACGGAGTTGCTGCGCCTGATCTTCGGCGCCGACCTGGCCGACAGCGGCACCGTGGCCCTGGGCACACCTGCGCAAGTCGTCAGCATTCGCTCGCCCGTCGACGCGGTTGGCCATGGCATCGCCCTGATCACCGAAGACCGCAAGGGCGAGGGCCTGCTGCTGACCCAATCCATCGGCGCCAACATTGCCTTGGGCAACATGCCGAAGGTGTCCAGCGGTGGCCTGGTGAACAGTCGTGACGAAACGGCCTTGGCCAAGCGCCAGGTCGACGCCATGCGTATCCGCAGTTCCAGTCCGGCGCAGCTGGTGTCCGAGCTGTCGGGTGGCAACCAGCAGAAGGTGGTGATTGGCCGCTGGCTGGAGCGCGATTGCGCGGTGATGCTGTTCGATGAACCGACCCGAGGCATCGACGTCGGCGCCAAATTCGATATCTATGCGTTGCTCGGCGACCTGACCCGCCAGGGCAAGGCGCTGGTGGTGGTGTCCAGCGACCTGCGTGAGTTGATGCTGATCTGCGACCGCATCGGCGTACTTTCCGCCGGGCGCCTGATCGAGACCTTCGAGCGCGACAGCTGGACCCAGGACGAATTGCTTGCCGCTGCTTTTGCCGGCTATCAGAAACGTGATGCGCTGCTCAACGACGCAGCGCCTAGGAATACCCCATGAAAACCACTTCCTCCCCCGCAAAACGTGGCGGCAACTTCTATGGCCTGGGCACCTACCTGGGCCTGGCCGGCGCCTTGCTGGCGATGATTGCGCTGTTCTCGTTCCTGAGCGACCACTTCCTCTCGTACGACACCTTCAGCACCCTGGCCAACCAGATTCCCGACCTGATGGTGTTGGCAGTCGGCATGACCTTCGTGCTGATCATCGGCGGCATCGACCTGTCGGTAGGCTCCGTGCTGGCCCTGGCCGCATCGGCCGTCAGCGTGGCGATTCTCGGCTGGGGCTGGAGTGTGTTGCCGGCAGCCGTGCTGGGCATGGGCTGCGCCGCGTTGGCCGGGACCATTACCGGTTCGATCACAGTGGCCTGGCGGATCCCGTCATTCATCGTGTCCCTCGGCGTGCTGGAAATGGCGCGCGGCGTGGCGTACCAGATGACCGGCTCGCGTACCGCATACATCGGTGATTCGTTTGCCTGGCTGTCCAACCCGGTGGCCTTCGGCATTTCACCTTCGTTCATCATCGCGTTGCTGGTGATCATCGCCGCGCAGCTGGTGCTGACCCGTACGGTGTTCGGTCGCTACCTGATCGGCATTGGCACCAACGAAGAGGCCGTGCGCCTGGCGGGTATCAATCCCAAGCCCTACAAGATCCTGGTGTTCAGCCTGATGGGCCTGCTGGCGGGGGTGGCGGCGCTGTTCCAGATTTCGCGCCTGGAAGCGGCCGATCCCAACGCCGGTTCCGGCCTGGAGCTGCAAGTGATCGCTGCGGTAGTGATCGGTGGCACCAGCCTGATGGGCGGGCGTGGCTCGGTCATCAGTACCTTCTTCGGCGTGCTGATCATCTCGGTACTGGCGGCAGGGCTGGCGCAGATTGGCGCCACCGAGCCGACCAAACGTATCATCACCGGTGCCGTGATCGTGATCGCGGTGGTGCTCGATACTTACCGCAGCCAGCGCGCCAGTCGGCGAGCCTGAGCCATGGCAACGATCAAGGATGTGGCCGCGCTGGCGGGGATTTCCTACACCACGGTGTCTCATGTGGTGAACAAGACGCGCCCGGTCAGCGAGCCGGTACGGATCAAGGTCGAGGCGGCCATCAAGCAGCTCGACTATGTACCCAGTGCGGTCGCGCGCTCGCTGAAGGCCAAGACCACAGCCACCATCGGCCTGTTGGTGCCCAACAGCCTCAACCCGTATTTTGCGGAACTGGCCCGGGGCATCGAGGATTACTGCGAGCGTAACGGCTATTGCGTGATCCTCTGCAACTCCGACGATAATGCCGAAAAGCAGCGCAGCTACCTGAGGGTGCTGCTGGAAAAACGCATCGACGGCTTGATCGTGACCTCGGTGGGCGGCGACGACAGCGGCCTGGCGACAGGCCTCAAGGCGGTGCGCACGCCGATGGTCATCGTCGACCGTGCACTGGACGGGATCGATGTCGACCTGGTGCGCATCGACCACGAACAGGGTGCTTACCTGGCGACCCGGCACTTGCTCGATCTGGGTCATCGCGACATTGCCTGCATTGGTGGCCCGAGTCATACCCGCGTGGCGCAAATGCGGATGGCGGGCTACTACCGCGCCTTGGCCGAGGCGGGGCTCGAAGTGCCGGCCGGCCGTGTGCTGGAAAGTGATTTCACCAGTACCGGTGGTTACGCGGCCGCGGCGCAATTGCTGGCGGATAATCCCCCCAGCGCGATTTTTGCCGGCAACGACATGATTGGCTTCGGCGTCTTGCGCGCCGCTGCCGAACGTAATATCCGGGTGCCCGGTGAGCTGTCGGTGATCGGGTTTGATGATATCCAGATGAGCCAGTACGTGTACCCGGCGCTGACCACCGTGGGCCAGTCGATCCTGCAGCTGGGAGAGATGGCGGCCGAGCTTTTACTGCGACGAATTGCGACACCCCAATTGCCGATCGATCAACGCATCGTGACGCCGAGTATTGTCCTGCGCGAGTCGACGGCGCCGTTGGCCGGTGTGTTTGCCCAATACCGCTGAACCGAATTGATGAGTACTGATGTATGCCAGCAAAAGTAGTGGTAATAGGCAGCCTGAACATGGACCTGGTCACCCGGGCCAGTCGGCTGCCCCGCGCCGGTGAAACCCTGATCGGCCAATCGTTTTCCACCGTTCCCGGCGGCAAGGGCGCGAACCAGGCGGTCGCTTCGGCGCGCCTCGGGGCTGAGGTCGCCATGGTCGGCTGCGTGGGCACCGATGCCTATGGCGCGCAATTGCGCGACGCGTTGCTGGTGGAGGGCATTGATTGCCAGGCCGTCAGCACCGTCGACGGTTCCAGCGGCGTGGCGCTGATCGTGGTGGATGACAGCAGCCAGAATGCGATCGTTATTGTCGCCGGTAGCAATGGCGAGCTGACCCCAGCCAAATTACAGGCATTTGACAGTGTGCTGCAGGCTGCCGACGTGATTGTCTGCCAGCTGGAAACGCCGATGGAGACTGTCGGCCATGCCCTCAAGCGCGGTCGCGAGCTGGGCAAGACGGTGATCCTGAACCCGGCGCCGGCCAGTGGTCCGCTGCCCGAGGATTGGTACGCCGCCATCGACTACCTGATTCCCAATGAAAGCGAAGCCTCGGCCTTGAGCGGCGTGGTGGTCGACTCGCTGGACAGCGCCAAGGCCGCCGCCACACGCCTGATCAAGGCCGGTGCTGGCAAAGTGATCATTACCCTCGGCTCCGAAGGCGCGTTGTTTGCCGATGGCCAAGGCTTCGAGCACCTGGTCGCGCCCAAGGTCAAGGCGGTCGATACCACGGCTGCCGGTGACACCTTCGTCGGCGGTTTCGCAGCCGCGCTGGCCAACGGCAGGAGCGAGGCCGAGGCCATTCGTTTCGGCCAGCTAGCCGCCGCGCTGTCCGTGACCCGCGCGGGTGCGCAACCCTCTATTCCCACATTGCATGACGTCCAAGGTTTTGTGCCCTCATGAAAAAGACTCCCTTGCTCAATATCGCGCTGTCGCGGGTGATCGCATCCCTTGGCCATGGCGACATTCTGGTGATCGGTGATGCCGGCTTGCCGGTGCCGCCGGGTGTCGAGCTGATCGACCTGGCGCTGACCAAAGGCATTCCGGATTTCGTCAGTACCTTGCGCATCGTCCTCAGCGAGATGCAGGTGGAAAGCCACGTGCTCGCGGAAGAAATCCTGCTCAAGCAACCGCCGGCCCTGGCGGATCTCAATACCCTGACCGAACAGGCCGCCCTCGGCGAGCGCCGCCTGGTCAGCCATGAAGAGTTCAAGCAGCTCAGCCGCAAGGCGAGGGCGGTGGTGCGCACCGGCGAGTGCCAGCCCTACTGCAATATCGCGCTGGTTTCCGGCGTAACGTTCTAGAATTCCCCAACGACAAGGAGTGCGTCATGCAACGTGGTACCCAAACCCTGCGACACCTGTTCCGGAGTGTGCTGCTTTTGTCCGTGCTAACTGCTGCAAGCGCCCACGCGGCGGAAAAAATCGACCTGATCATCGACACCGATCCCGGTGCCGACGACGTGGTTGCCTTGCTGTTCGCCATGGCTTCGCCCGATGAACTGCAGATCCGCGCGCTGACCACCGTTGCCGGTAACGTGCGCCTCGACAAGACCTCCCGCAACGCACGCCTGGCCCGCGAATGGGCAGGGCGCGAGGACATCCCGGTATATGCCGGTGCACCGAAACCGATGCTGCGCACGCCGATCTACGCTGAAAACATCCATGGCAAGGAAGGTATCTCCGGCGTCACCGTGCATGAGCCGAAAAAAGGCCTGGCCGAAGGCAATGCCGTTGATTACCTGATCAAGACCCTCAGCACCGCCAAGCCCCACAGCATCACCATCGCCATGCTCGGTCCGCAGACCAACCTGGCGCTGGCATTGACCCAGGCGCCGGAGATCACTCAAGGCATCAAGGAAGTGGTGGTGATGGGCGGCGCGCACTTCAACGGCGGCAATATCACGCCGGTGGCCGAGTTCAACCTGTTCGCCGACCCGATCGCGGCCGAGATCGTGCTCAAGAGCGGCGTCAAGCTGACCTACCTGCCGTTGGACGTGACCCACAAGGTCCTGACCAGCGACGCACGCCTGAAGCAAATCGCTGCGCTGAACAACAACGCGAGCAAGGTGGTGGGCGATATTCTCAATGAATACGTCAAGGGCGACATGGAGCACTACGGCATCCCGGGCGGCCCGGTGCATGACGCTACCGTCATTGCCTACCTGCTCAAGCCTGCGCTGTTCAGCGGCCGTGAGGTCAACGTGGTGGTGGACAGCCGTGAAGGCCCGACCTTCGGCCAGACCATCGTCGACTGGTACGATGGCCTGAAACAACCGAAGAACGCGTTCTGGGTTGAAAGTGGCGATGCCCAGGGCTTCTTCGATCTGCTGACCGAACGCCTTGGTCGCCTGAAGTAAACAGCCTGCCGGTCGACGTTCGTCGGCCGGGTCTTATTCGCGCTCGGGGTCTGGCGCCCCCATGTGATCGGCCGGGTACTTCTCGAATACCTGGCCGATGAATGCCTGCGCGGCCTGTGTGCCCAGTTCCTTGACCAGCAGGTCAATACCGATGATTGCCAACTCCTCCGGGCTGCCCGGGCTGTAGGAGCTTTGCCCGTGGGGCCACTTGGCTTTGATGTCGGCGTGGATCGTGACGATGGTCATGGGTGTCTCGCGAGGCTGAAAGGCGGTTAGTGCGTTCTGCGTGTGGAGTTAACCATTTTGCGCCGTGTTTGGCACTGCTACTTAGGCATGAGGGGAGGGCTGTGCGACACTGTCCGCCTGTTTAATTGCCAGGGCAAACCGCGTGCAGATCGACTTGAACAACCCCGACAACCTGACGCTGGATGCTGTGCGGCAGCTGCTTGCGTCCGCCAGTGACAACGTTCACACCCAATTGCGCGTTACGAAGGCCGGCATTGCCTACATTTCTTCGGGCGTGGTGGGTGGCGTCGATATCGACGGCCTTCTGTTCCGCCTGGAGACCTGGGCGGCGGGTTCGGGTTATGTCGGCAACGTCGCAGCCAGCGACGAGGTGTGGGTGATGCAGATTTTCAACGCGCTCAAGCAGAACTGGCCAACCCCGCCGTTTGATTACATCGACATCTACTGAGTGCGTTCATATCTGGTGACGATTGATTCGCCAGCGCCCGGTGTCGACTCAGGCAGACTGGCCCACAGCCAATTGTGACAATTCTGAAACCAATCGGCCAAACCACGGTCGCACGATCTCTGTCCATTTTTTCTCAAAGGAGGCTTCATGCCTTGGAAGCTCGCATCATTCGGTACTTTGTTGGCTGCGCTCGCCTTGTCGGGTTGCAGCACCCCGGGTACCTCTGAGCCAGCCAAAGACACTGCCGTGACCGATGCTGGTCATAGCCGCTGTGAGGCGAAGGCTGCCGAGTTCGCAATCGGCCAGAAAGCTTCGCCACAATTGCTGGAACAGGCCCGTAGCCGCGCCGGAGCGCAGAACGCACGCATTCTCAAGCCAGATGACATGGTCACGCTGGAATACCGCTCCGATCGCCTGAACCTCAATACCGATGACAACCTTGTGATCAATCGGGTCAATTGCGGCTGATTGCTCCAGCGCTTTTCTCCAGGCCATAAAAAACCCCGTCACATGGACGGGGTTTTTTTAGTTCGGCGCAGAATTACTCTGGGCGAACCTGTGCAGCTTGCATACCCTTTTGGCCTTTCTCAGCCACGAAGGAAACGGTTTGGCCTTCTTTCAGGCTTTTGAAACCGTCGCTTTCGATAGCTTTGAAGTGTACGAACAGGTCGTCACCGCCACCTTGAGGAGTGATGAAGCCGAAGCCTTTTTCATCGTTGAACCATTTAACGGTGCCGGTTTGGCGATTAGACATGGTGTATCTCCAAGAAACATATATTTTCAGTAGTGCTGTGCTGCTCAGGCCAACTGGGCACACCGAGCTATCATAGTCGAAATGTTCGGCTTGGGAGCCCCCCCAAGGCATTGTTTGCTAATCAATCGCGTTGTGTTTCATGCCTTGGTTGGCTGAAAGCCCCGATCTACGGGGCTTTCAGGCGAAATATCAGCTGTTAAAAAAAGCCGTAAAAGCTGCGTAATTTGTGAGAAATGGCAGTTTTCATGGCGATTTCTGGTCCTTCAGCCGGTTTGGCAGGGTGTAAAAATTACTTTTTCTTCACGACTTTGCAGGACGAAATAGCCGTCACCGCTTTGGTCTTGAGCGCGGGATCTGCGTTCTGGTTGGTCATGAGTTCCTTGATTTCGGCACTGCTCAATTCGGCATTGATTTTGTCCGCGCCACATTCACAGTGGTCTTTGGCGGTTTTGGCATCAACACTTTGCTGGGCGGCTGCGCTGCAATCCTTGATGAAGCTGTCCCGCGCACCGGCAGGCCAGTTCGACGGGGCTGCGGCGTGCGCACCCAGGGACATGAGGGTCAGGGATGCAGCAAGGGCGAAAGTCGAGGTAAAACGCATAATCAAATGCTCCTGGAGTCGTGGACGAACGGCGATTCTCGGTGTGTTTGAGGGTTGCCGTACAGTTCAAGTTCACTTTTGCCCTTAAAAGCCGGGAATTTTCGTTTCCTGAAGCGGCTTCGGCGCCATGACCGTTCATCTGTGCTAGCATCTTTCGCTTGGCCATTTTCCGGCGCGCCCTATGCCGCCTTGCCAAGGTCTTTTTTGTTTAACTCCAGTCACTCTGGTTCGATTATCGGTTGGCCGAAAGGCTCCTGCCGCTGTAAGGCAGGCGTTCATCACTGAACGGCCTGGTATTGGATCTTGTACTGGCTCATCCCAACCCACGTGACCTTTGGTAGGGGTCACCACTAGGAGAGGAGGCGCCATGCCAACTATTACTCTTCCCGACGGCAGTCAACGTTCATTCGATCATTCGGTTTCCGTAGCCGAGGTCGCCGCATCCATTGGTGCTGGCCTGGCCAAGGCCACCGTGGCCGGCAAGGTCGACGGCAAGCTGGTCGACGCCAGCGACCTGATCACCGGCGATGCCAGCCTGCAAATCATCACGCCCAAGGATCAAGAGGGGCTGGAGATCATTCGCCACTCTTGCGCGCACCTGATTGGCCATGCGGTCAAGCAGCTGTACCCAACCGCGAAGATGGTCATCGGCCCGGTCATCGACGAAGGCTTCTATTACGACATCGCCTACGAGCGTCCTTTCACCCCGGACGACCTGGCGGCTATCGAACAGCGCATGCACGCGCTGATCGAAAAAGATTACGACGTCATCAAGAAAGTCACTCCGCGTGCCGAAGTGATCGACGTGTTCACCGCCCGCGGCGAAGACTACAAGCTGCGCCTGGTGGAAGACATGCCGGACGAGCAGGCCATGGGCCTGTATTACCACGAAGAATATGTCGACATGTGCCGTGGCCCGCATGTGCCGAACACACGCTTCCTCAAGTCGTTCAAGCTGACCAAGCTGTCCGGTGCCTACTGGCGCGGTGACGCGAAGAACGAACAACTGCAGCGGATCTACGGCACTGCCTGGGCTGACAAGAAGCAGCTGGCGGCCTACATCCAGCGCATCGAAGAAGCCGAAAAACGCGACCATCGCAAGATCGGCAAGCGCCTGAACCTGTTCCACCTCCAGGAAGAAGCGCCGGGCATGGTGTTCTGGCACCCGAACGGCTGGACCCTGTACCAGGTGCTCGAGCAGTACATGCGCAAGGTTCAGCGCGACAACGGCTACCTGGAGATCAAGACGCCGCAAGTCGTTGACCGCAGCCTGTGGGAGAAATCCGGGCACTGGGCCAACTACGCCGACAACATGTTCACCACCCAGTCGGAAAACCGCGACTACGCCATCAAGCCGATGAACTGCCCGTGCCACGTACAGGTGTTCAACCAGGGCCTGAAGAGCTACCGCGAGTTGCCGATGCGCCTGGCCGAGTTCGGTGCCTGCCACCGTAACGAGCCATCGGGTGCACTGCACGGCATCATGCGCGTGCGCGGCTTCACTCAGGATGACGCCCACATCTTCTGCACCGAAGAGCAGATGCAGGCCGAATCCGCTGCGTTCATCAAGCTGACCATGGACGTGTACCGCGATTTCGGTTTCACCGAAGTCGAGATGAAGCTGTCCACTCGTCCGGAAAAACGCGTCGGTTCCGACGAGCTGTGGGATCGCGCCGAAGCTGCACTGGCCGCAGCGCTGGACAGTGCGGGGCTTGCATACGACTTGCAGCCGGGCGAGGGCGCGTTCTACGGTCCGAAGATCGAGTTCTCGCTGAAAGATTGCCTTGGTCGCGTCTGGCAGTGTGGTACCCTGCAGCTCGATTTTAACCTGCCGATCCGTCTGGGAGCCGAATACGTCTCCGAAGACAACAGCCGTAAACACCCGGTTATGCTGCACCGGGCGATCCTCGGCTCGTTCGAACGGTTCGTCGGGATCCTGATCGAGCACTACGAGGGTGCATTCCCTGCGTGGCTGGCTCCGACCCAGGCAGTGATCATGAATATCACTGATAAACAGGCAGATTTTGCCGCTGAAGTTGAAAAAACTCTCAATGAAAGCGGATTTCGTGCCAAGTCCGACTTGAGAAATGAAAAGATCGGCTTTAAAATCCGCGAGCATACTTTGCTCAAGGTTCCCTATCTTTTGGTTATCGGAGATCGGGAAGTCGAGATGCAGACTGTCGCTGTGCGTACTCGTGAAGGTGCTGACCTGGGCTCGATGCCCGTCGCCCAGTTCGCTGAGTTCCTCGCGCAAGCGGTTTCCCGGCGTGGTCGCCCAGATTCGGAGTAATTATTATTAAGCGTGAAATGAGACAAGATAAACGAGCTGCACCGAAAGCCCCGATCAACGAGAATATCTCGGCACGCGAGGTTCGGTTAATTGGCGCTGACGGCGAGCAGATTGGCATCGTCTCGATTGATGAAGCGCTTCGTATTGCTGAAGAGTCCAAATTGGACCTGGTGGAAATCTCCGCCGACGCAATCCCACCTGTTTGCCGGGTGATGGACTACGGCAAGTCGATCTTCGAGAAGAAGAAGCAGATTGCCGCGGCGAAGAAGAACCAGAAGCAGATTCAAGTAAAAGAAATCAAGTTTCGTCCAGGGACGGAGGAAGGGGATTACCAGGTAAAACTGCGCAACCTGGTACGTTTCCTGAGTGATGGGGACAGGGCCAAGGTATCCTTGCGATTCCGCGGCCGTGAGATGGCCCACCAGGAGCTGGGGATGGAACTCCTCAAGCGGGTTGAAGCTGACCTGCTCGAGTACGGTTCGGTCGAACAGCATCCTAAGATGGAAGGACGCCAGCTTATTATGGTCATCGCCCCGAAAAAGAAGAAGTAATCAATAGGGCACGGCAGGCCTTATGATTATGTTTATCAACTGAATGCGGAGTACCGAACATGCCAAAGATGAAAACTAAAAGTGGTGCTGCTAAGCGGTTTCTGAAAACTGCTAACGGTATCAAGCACAAGCACGCTTTCAAGAGCCACATCCTGACTAAAATGTCGACCAAGCGTAAGCGTCAACTGCGCGGTAGCAGCTTGCTGCATCCGTCTGACGTGGCAAAAGTCGAGCGCATGCTGCGCCTTCGTTAATTTTAGTCAAGAATAGAGGAAGTAACTCATGGCTCGTGTAAAGCGTGGCGTCATGGCGCGTAAGCGCCACAAGAAAATTCTGAAACTTGCTAAAGGCTACTACGGCGCGCGTTCACGCGTATTCCGTGTTGCCAAGCAAGCGGTTATCAAGGCTGGCCAATACGCCTACCGTGACCGTCGTCAGAAAAAACGTCAGTTCCGCGCTCTGTGGATCGCTCGTATCAACGCTGGTGCACGTGTTAACGGTCTGTCCTACAGCCGTTTCATCGCTGGCCTGAAAAAAGCGTCCATCGAGATCGACCGTAAGGTTCTGGCTGATCTGGCAGTGAACGAAAAAGCGGCGTTTGCTGCGATTGTCGAGAAAGCTAAAGCCACCTTGGCTTAAGTACCCCCGACAGTCACCCTGGGTCGCTTCCGCGGCCCACGGTGTTAAACGTCTTAAATAGGGGAAGAGCCTTCAAGCTCTTCCCCTATTTTGTATCTGGAGTCTGTACATGGAAAACCTGGATGCGCTGGTCTCTCAAGCACTAGAGGCTGTGCAAAGCGCAGAAGATATCAATGCCCTGGAGCAAATCCGGGTTCACTACCTTGGCAAAAAGGGTGAATTGACTCAGGTGATGAAGACCCTGGGGAATTTGCCGGCTGAAGAGCGTCCGCAAGTCGGTGCGCTGATCAACGTGGCCAAGGAGCGTGTTACAGAGGTTCTCAATGCGCGCAAGGCGTCGCTCGAGGAGGCTGATCTTGCGGCCAAGCTCGCCGCCGAATCCATTGACGTGACCCTGCCTGGCCGTGGCCAGACCTCGGGCGGCCTGCATCCGATTACCCGGACTCTGGAACGTATCGAGCAGTTCTTCACCCACATCGGCTACGGCATTGCCGAAGGCCCTGAGGTCGAAGACGACTATCACAACTTCGAGGCGCTCAACATCCCAGGCCACCACCCGGCCCGGTCGATGCATGACACCTTCTATTTCAACGCGAACATGCTGCTGCGCACCCATACCTCGCCGGTACAGGTCCGCACCATGGAATCGCAGAAGCCGCCGATCCGCATCGTCTGCCCAGGCCGTGTGTATCGCAGCGACTCCGATATCACCCACTCGCCGATGTTCCACCAGGTCGAAGGCCTGCTGGTTGATCGCGACATCAACTTCGCCGACCTCAAAGGCACCATCGAAGAGTTCCTGCGGGTGTTCTTCGAGAAGGAGCTGGCGGTACGTTTCCGTCCTTCATTCTTCCCGTTCACCGAGCCATCCGCTGAAGTCGATATGGAGTGCGTGATGTGCAGCGGTAAAGGCTGCCGCGTCTGCAAACAGACCGGCTGGCTGGAAGTGATGGGTTGCGGCATGGTTCACCCCAACGTGCTGCGCATGTCCGGGATCGACCCGGAAGAATTCTCGGGCTTTGCCTTCGGCATGGGCGTTGAGCGTCTGGCCATGCTGCGTTACGGCGTGAACGACTTGCGTCTGTTCTTCGACAACGACTTGCGGTTCCTCGCGCAATTTCGCTAGTCGTAACGGATCTTTAGGAGAGCAGGATGAAATTCAGTGAACAATGGCTGCGTGGCTGGGTAAGCCCGCAGGTAAGTCGCGACGAGCTGGTTGCTCGTCTGTCGATGGCCGGCCTTGAGGTCGATAGCGTTACGCCGGCCGCCGGTGTTTTCAGTGGTGTGGTTGTGGGTGAGGTGCTGAGCACCGAGCAACACCCGGACGCTGACAAGTTGCGTGTGTGCCAGGTCAGCAACGGCGCGGAAACCTTCCAGGTCGTGTGCGGAGCGCCAAACGTGCGCCCGGGCCTGAAAATTCCGTTCGCCATGATCGGTGCCGAGCTGCCAGGCGACTTCAAGATCAAGAAGGCCAAGCTGCGTGGCGTTGAGTCCAACGGCATGCTGTGCTCCCAGGCGGAGCTGCAGGTCGGTGAAGGCAACGATGGCCTGATGGAACTGCCGGCCGACGCGCCAGTGGGCCAGGACATCCGTGTCTATCTGGAACTGGAAGATGCCAGCATCGAGGTCGACCTGACCCCGAACCGCGGCGACTGCCTGTCGCTGGCGGGCCTGGCGCGTGAAGTCGGCGCACTGTACGCCGCGACCGTGACCCGCCCGGTGGTTGCAGCGGTACCTGCCGTGCACGACGAAGTGCGTTCGATCGAAGTGCTGGCCCCCAATGCCTGCCCACGTTACCTGGGTCGCGTGATCCGTAACGTCGACCTGTCCAAGCCAACCCCGCTGTGGATGGTTGAGCGCCTGCGCCGTTCCGAAGTGCGCAGCATCGACGCTGCCGTCGACATCACCAACTACGTGATGCTGGAACTGGGCCAACCGCTGCACGCCTTCGACCTCGCCGAAATCAACGGCGGCATCCGCGTGCGCATGGCCGAGGAAGGCGAGAAGCTGGTACTGCTCGACGGCCAGGAAGTCAGCCTGCGTGCCGACACCCTGGTGATCGCTGACCATTCCCGCGCCCTGGCGATTGCCGGCGTGATGGGGGGGGAGCACAGTGGCGTGTCCGCAACCACTCGCGACATCTTTCTCGAAAGCGCTTTCTTCGATCAGATCGCCATTGCTGGCAAGGCCCGTTCCTACGGCCTGCACACCGACGCCTCGCACCGCTACGAGCGTGGCGTGGACTGGCAGCTGGCCCGTGAAGCCATGGAGCGCGCCACTGGCCTGCTGCTGGAAATCACTGGCGGCGAAGCCGGCCCGATCATCGAAACCGTCAGCGAACAGCACCTGCCGTCGGTTGCACCGATCATCCTGCGCGCCAAGGCCGTTGAGCAAATGCTCGGCCTGGTGATCGAGCCGGTTGAAATCGAGCGCCTGCTGTCGGCACTCGGCCTCGGCATCTCGGCCGGTGAAGCAGGGCAGTGGCACGTAGAAGTGCCAAGCCATCGCTTCGATATCAGCCTGGAAGTCGACCTGATCGAAGAACTGGCCCGCCTGTACGGCTACAACCGCCTGCCGGTTCGTTACCCGCAAGCGCGCCTGGCGCCGCAGCCGAAAGCCGAAGCCCGTGCACACCTGCCGGAACTGCGTCGCCTGCTGGTTGCCCGTGGTTATCAGGAAGCGGTGACCTACAGCTTCATCGATCCAAAGCAATTCGAACTGTTCAACCCGGGTGTCGAGCCGCTGTTGCTGGCTAACCCGATCTCCAACGACATGGCCGCCATGCGCTCGTCGCTGTGGCCGGGTCTGGTTAAGGCGCTGTCCCACAACCTGAACCGTCAGCAAGACCGCGTGCGCATGTTCGAAAGCGGCCTGCGTTTCGTCGGTCAGCTGGATGGCCTGAAGCAAGAGCCGATGCTGGCTGGTGTGGTTTGCGGCAGCCGTCTGCCGGAAGGCTGGGCACAAGGTCGCGACACCGTCGACTTCTTCGACGTCAAGGCTGATGTGGAAGCGGTGCTGGGCTTTGCCGGTGCGCTGGATGCCTTCACTTTCACCCCTGGCAAACACCCGGCGTTGCACCCGGGCCAGACCGCCCGTATCGAACGTGAAGGTCGCCTGGTGGGCTTCGTTGGCGCGATTCACCCGGAACTGTCGAAAACCTTGGGGCTGGACCGTCCAGTCTTCGTTTTTGAGCTAGTCTTGGCTGAAGTGGCCTCGGGCAAAATGCCTAAATTCAGCGAGTTGTCGCGTTTCCCTGAAGTACGACGTGATCTGGCGCTGATTGCCGATCAAGGTGTTGCGGCCAGTGCTGTTCTGGACGTAATCCGTGAAAATGCAGGGGAATGGCTGACAGACCTCAGGCTATTTGACGTCTATCAGGGTAAAGGCATTGATCCGCATAGAAAAAGCCTTGCAGTTGGCTTGACCTGGCAGCATCCATCGCGCACTCTTAATGACGATGAGGTGAATACGACGACGCAAAATATCCTCACCTCGCTCGAACAAAGGTTGAACGCCACGTTAAGGAAGTGACGTATGGGGGCTTTGACGAAAGCTGAGATGGCGGAACGTCTGTATGAAGAGCTGGGCCTGAACAAGCGCGAGGCCAAGGAATTGGTCGAGCTGTTCTTTGAAGAAATCAGGCACGCACTTGAAGACAACGAACAGGTCAAATTGTCCGGTTTCGGCAATTTTGACCTGCGGGACAAACGCCAGCGGCCTGGCCGCAATCCAAAAACGGGAGAAGAAATCCCGATCACGGCTCGCCGTGTGGTCACCTTTCGTCCAGGGCAGAAGTTGAAGGCCCGAGTTGAGGCTTATGCTGGAACCAAGTCATAACGACGAACTGCCCGTCATCCCAGGCAAACGCTACTTCACCATTGGTGAAGTCAGCGAGCTTTGTGCGGTAAAGCCGCACGTGCTGCGCTATTGGGAGCAGGAGTTTCCTCAACTCAACCCCGTCAAACGCACCGGGAACCGTCGGTATTATCAGCGCCAGGATGTGCTGATGATCCGACAGATCCGTGCGTTGCTGTACGACCAGGGGTTCACCATCAGCGGCGCGCGCCAGCGTATGTCCGGTGATGAAGCCAAAGACGACACCACCCAATACAAGCAAATGATCCGCCAGATGATCTCCGAACTCGAAGATGTGCTGGTGGTTTTGAAGAAGTAATTCCGGCTTTTAAAATACTTCCACATTTCAAAAGCTTGCGGTATATTCCTGATCGCTTCGTTGCGAAGCGAACCCAGTAACACGCCTAGTCGGGGCGTAGCGCAGTCCGGTAGCGCACTAGCATGGGGTGCTAGGGGTCGAGTGTTCGAATCACTCCGTCCCGACCATATAATTTAAAAAGGCCGCGAGATTTATCTCGCGGCCTTTTTATTTGCCTGCATTTTTACCCCCTCCCCATAAAACAGCCGGCTATGAATAGCTTTCGGATGTGGATTTACCATCGAATCTGTTCTGCGAACATCAGCCTCGGCCTGATATCAGAGATCAATAGATGGGGATCCGATGACGGCATGAGAAGTTAGTGACGACCAAAGGCACATTACGGCTCTCCCTAGAAGAGATATCATCCCGCCATCAGCTCAAGAGGGGCCTCCTGGCCGGACAAATCCGGCACTCCCTCGAGCATCACGACAAGGATTGTTGCGCATGGACGACATTGTTCAGCCCCTCACGCTCCCAGAAGAAATCCAGCCTAAAGACGTAAAAATCCTTGCCACTCTGGTGGCAAAGCTGAACCTTGCGGATTTTCAGAACGCCATTCCTGTGATACGCGAGCTTCGCATATCGAACGAAACGAGTGATCGTTTCGTCAATGCGACTCTTACGCTTAGCTCGGCCCCCGAGGTGTTTAAGTCTAAGATCTGGCGGATCGACGAGATCGCTGCAGATAGCTTCCGGGTCATACCTGGGCTTGATCTTGTCTTGGACGGCCCGTTGTTGAGTCGCCTGACAGAGTCAGAAATGTCGACCTTTACGTTTGTCCTCGAAGCCGATGACAAGGAGGCGAAGAGCGGTCGCAAGGAAGTTGCTCGGCTTGAACAGGTCGTAGACCTTTTGCCCAGAAACCAGTGGGGCGGATTGCGGCATTTACCAGATATGACTGCGGCTTTTGTTCAGCCGAATGATGCAGCGGTTGAGCGGTTGCTCAAACAGGCAGCCGAGTTGCTTCGTCTTAGCGATAAGCCGTCCGCACTTGACGGATATGAGGGTGGCCCCAAAAGAGCTTGGCAGTTGGCGTCGGCAGTGTGGGGCGCGGTGGCGCGCATGAAGCTCGACTATGCGTTGCCGCCGGCCAGCTTTGAACAATCAGGACAGAAGATTCGTAGCCCCAGTCAGCTTGCTGACTCCGGGTTGGCTACTTGTCTCGACCTGACTCTGCTTTTCTGCGCAGCATTGGAGCAGATTGGTCTTAACCCCGTGATCGTATTCACCCATGGTCATGCTTTTGCTGGTTTGTGGCTTAAGCCAGAAGAGTTTACAACTGCCGTGGTGGATGATGTCACTGCAGTACGTAAGCGGGTGAAGCTTCAGGAGCTCGTGCTGTTTGAGACCACTCTTATTACCCACGCCTCGATACCGCCATTCTCTTATGCGGTAGAGATGGGCACGAAACAGGTAGCCGAAGACGCTGAAAGTGTTTTCGAGATGCTGCTAGATATCCGTCGCGCCCGTTTGCAACGTATCAAACCGCTCGCCAGCTCAGAGGCTCAGATTGCACGTGTCGCCGTTGCTGAGTCTGATGAAGCCCCATCGCTTCTTGTGGAGGAAGGGATTGGCATCGCCGATGACAATATTAAGGTGCAGGTTGAGGATCTGTCTAAGCTCGACCCAGCAGATCGCCTCGGCCGGTGGCAGCGAAAGCTTCTGGATCTGTCGCTTCGAAATAACTTGCTCAATTTCAAAATGGGTAAGCGAGCGCTGAAGCTTGAATCTCCTGATCCCGGTGCTCTTGAGGACATTCTTGCAAGTGGACAGTCTCTGAAGCTGCTTACCAGGCCTGACCTGATGGATGGCGCAGATCCGCGTGAGCGCACACTCTATGAACAGCGTGAGCGAGAAGATGTTCGCCGTCGTCATGCTGAAGATGCTCTCAAGCGTAGGGAAGTATTCGTTGCGCTGACGTCCGCCGAAATGGATGTCCGGTTAACTGAGTTATATCGAAGCGCTCGTACTGCTTTGCAGGAGGGTGGCTCCAACACGCTTTTCCTGGCCATCGGTTTCCTTAGTTGGACGCGTGAGGATAGAGCTGGGCAGAAGTACAAAGCGCCACTGGTCTTGGTTCCTGTCACTTTGGAGCGTAAGAGCGCACGCTCCGGATTCACCATGGTGCTGCACGATGATGAGCCTCGTTTTAACCCGACTCTGATCGAGATGCTGCGTCAAGACTTTGAGCTGGGCTTAGGTTCGCTGGAGCAGGAGTTGCCTCGGGACGACTCCGGTCTGGATATCGTAGGCATTTGGAACAAAGTTGGTCATGCGATTAAGGACATCGCTGGCTGGGAGCTGAACGAGGACGTTGTGCTCTCGATGTTCTCATTTGCCAAGTATCTCATGTGGAAGGATCTTGCCGAGAATGCAGAGCACCTTCGACAGAGTCCAGTAGTCCAGCATCTTCTGGATACGCCACGGGATTCGTTCATCTCCGATACCCCGTTTCCGGAGGCTGAGTCTCTGGACCGTGATTACGGCCCGACTGATGTGTTCTGCCCACTGCCATCTGATTCATCTCAGCTTGCGGCTGTGATGGCCGCAGCCAAGGGTAAAGACTTCGTTCTCATCGGCCCACCTGGCACGGGTAAAAGCCAAACGATTTCCAACATGATCGCCCAGTCGATCGCTCAAGGGCGCCGGGTGCTGTTCGTGTCTGAGAAAATTGCTGCCCTGGATGTCGTGTACCGGCGCTTGCGTGAAATCGGTCTGGGTGAGTTCTGCCTTGAACTTCACTCCAGCAAAGCTCGGAAAACGGATGTCCTTGCTCAGTTACAGTCGGCTTGGGAAGCGAAAGGGCAGGTAGATGCTGCCGCATGGGAGGTGGAAGCGCAGCGGCTCGCGTCCCTGCGTGACAGCCTCAATATTTATGTCGAGCGTCTGCATCGCCGGCACCGCAACGGCTACACCATCTACGATGCCATCGGGACGGTGACATCGGGTGTTGATGAGGCAGTAGCTCCACTTGGTTGGCCATCTCCGGAAACGCATGATCAGAAGGCCATGCTTGAACTTCGAGAGTTGGGCGACCGCCTTGAAGTGAACGCACAGGCTGTGGGTTACAGTCAGCTGGCAGGCAACGCTTTGTCCGGGGTAGGCCAAGCAGAGTGGTCGCCTCATTGGCAGCAACAATTCGTGCAGGCGGCTCGTGACGTGCTTCCCGCTGTGCTTGAAGTCCAGAGAGCTGCCGATCGCTTTGTTGAGCTGTCTGGGCTTCCTGTTACGGAGTACACCCCAACAGCGCTTGAGGGGCTATCGATCCTTTCTCGAGCACTTCCTGCTGCCGCTGGGCATGATTGGCGTTTCGCACTGCGCCCCGATGCTCGCTCGATTTCTAAACGCCTGAGTGACGGCTGCACTTGGGTCGACGAACACCGGAACATTAACTCCAGACTCTCATCCTTCTGGTCCTCTCGTATTACTGCTGAAGCTAAACAAGGCATTGATCTGCTGCAGCAACGCCGCGCTACATTCGTTGATCTAGGCCCGGCCTGGCCAGAAAATGTCACTGACGTTCTCGGGCAAGCTGTCACATTGCTGCGTCAGATAGACGACCTCAAGCACCAGCTAACGGCGTCCTACGGGGATGCGATTGAAGTACTTGATACCGAACTCCTACTGCGCGAATGGAAAGAAGCGGAGGAGTCTTTCTGGCCTAAGTCCTGGTTCGGAAAACGCCGCATCGCTGGGCTATTGGCGCCGACGCAGACGTCAACAGGTGAAGTCGACAATGGCAAGGATCTCGCTACTTGGTCAGAGATTCGGTCGGTGCGCAGAGCAATCGATGAGCTGGAGCCAGGTCATGAGTGTGTTGCTGTTTGGCAAGGTACCAAATCCGAAGCAACGCATCTCGCGACAGCGATCAAGCTGCAAGAGGCTATTCGGCTTCAGAAAAGTAACGCTGCTTGGATCGATGACGGCTTGCAGATGGTTGAGCAGGGCCAGCTAGGTGATGAGCTGAGAGAGGAACTTCACCGGCTGCGTGCGCTGACTCGTCTCGATGCGGGGTTAGATGAGCTGGTTGATCTCAGCTCAGCAACTAACTCTCTTTGGAACGGGTTGACCACGGATATTGACGTGCTGACTGCAGCTCTGCGCTTCCAGGCTGAACGACGTGACATAGAAGAATGTGGCCGACTTGTCGACGACCATCCTTATGTAGAGGAGGGGCGTTGTGGCTCGTCGTTAAAAGCAGATTTTGAGTTGCTTAAGAACAGAGCAGCAGTTGAGCGAGAGTTGGTAGATCTGGCCGATTTGCGAGAAATCGTTCCTGCCTGGAATGACCTGAAGACGAAAGTTGACGTCGTGCGCAGTGCGTCAGCGTTTCAGGGGGAGATAGCTACCGCGGTGGCGAAGCTGGCACTCAATCCTGAGCAGGTCGCGGCCTACAAAATACCGCTTCAAACTCTGTTGGGGGATGGTAACGCACTACTTGAACCGGAGGCTGCTATAGCCAATGCCGGTGTTGCTCTTCGAGAAAAGCTTGAGTTGCTACAGGCACGAGCGGCGCACCTGACGGCTGTCGGTCATTTCACCGAAATGGGCGTCATCGAAACCGCTCACCTGGCGCTACGTGATATCAAGACAAACTGCGAAACTGTTGTTTCGTCTGAATCGCGCCTTAAGGCATGGTGTGCTTGGCGGAAGGTTCGCGATGAAGCTTACGCTGCCGGCCTGGCGCCGATTGTTCAAGCTATGGAAACAGGAGGCATCGCCTTTGGAAAGGTCCGTCGTGTATTAGAAGTAAATTATGCTCGCTGGTGGCTGAACACGACGGTCGACAACGAAGAGGTGATCCGGACGTTCGTCAGCGTGGAGCATGAGCAGCGCATTCGTGATTTCCGGGCTTTGGATGACAAGTTCACCGAGTTGACCAAGGACTGGCTCCGGGCTCGGCTATGTTCCGACCTACCAAGCCAAGACAGTGTAAGTCGCTCTTCAGAGTGGGGAGTCCTGCGACATGAGATGGGCAAGAAGACTAAGCACATTCCATTGCGGGAGCTGATGAGTCGTGCGCCAGAAGCGCTAACCAAGCTGACTCCATGCTTGCTCATGAGTCCTCTATCCATTGCTCAGTATCTGCCTCCTGCCTCAACGCCATTCGATCTCGTTATCTTCGATGAGGCATCTCAAATACCTGTCTGGGATGCCATCGGCGCCATGGCCCGAGGGAAGCAAGTGGTGATGGTGGGCGACCCCAAACAGCTCCCTCCAACTTCGTTCTTTAACCGCGCTGAGTCGACCGCTGAAGATGAGGATGTAGAGGCTGATCTCGAGAGTATTCTGGACGAGTGCATCAGTGCCAATCTGCCAATGCGTAATCTTAACTGGCACTACCGTAGCCGCCACGAAAGTCTGATCGCTTTCTCGAACCAGCGATACTACCAGTCGAAGCTGGTGACCTTCCCATCACCGTTTACGGCCGACAAAGCAGTACGGTTATGCCCAGTCCCGGGTGTATATGACAAGGGTGGGGCGCGAACAAACTTAATTGAAGCAAGATATTTAGTTGCTGATTTGGTTGCCCGCCTACAGTCTCCGGCCTTCCGCGAAAGCGGTCGGACCGTGGGGGTCGTAACCTTTAACGGCGAGCAACAGAAGCTCATCATGGACATGCTGGATGAGGCTTGCCGGAAAGACCCATCACTCGATTCGTATTTCGCTGAGTCCGAGCTGGAGCCTGTGTTCGTCAAGAACCTTGAGAGCGTTCAAGGCGATGAGCGAGACATCATCTATTTCTCGACCACCTACGGAAAAGACGCTGCCGGTGTGCTGTCCATGAACTTCGGTCCGATGAACCGCCCTGGTGGTGAGCGTCGACTGAACGTGGCAATAACCCGTGCTCGCCAGGAGCTTGTGGTGTTTTCGACCTTGCGCCCAGAGCATATTGATCTAGCTCGTACGCAAGCGATCGGGGTTCGAGATCTTAAGCACTTCTTGGAGTTTGCAGAGCGTGGTCCACGGGCTCTCGCAGAAGCTGACTTTGGTAGCGTGGGTAGTTTTGACAGCCCATTCGAAGAGGCAGTTGCAGCGGCCTTGGCTAAAAAGGGATGGCAGATATTTACCCAAATTGGCGTTTCCTCCTTTCGAATAGACCTTGGGGTTGTCCACCCTGACGCACCTGGACGGTACCTTGCCGGGATTGAATGCGACGGCGCTACCTATCACCGCAGTGCGACCGCTCGTGATCGTGACAAACTCCGTGAGTTTGTACTGCGTGGACTTGGCTGGGAGATTGTTAGGATATGGTCGACGGACTGGTGGGTTGATGCAATTGGAACTGCCGAAAAGGTACATCAACGTCTGAACGGACTCCTTGCTGAGTCCCGAGCCAAGCAGGCTGTCATCGACGCCGCTCAAGAGGCAGAGCGACTGAAAATCGACGCAGCTATGGCTGAGGTCATTGAGGTAGTAAGTCAGGTTACTGTGGTCGCCACAGTCGATAGTGTGGGCGAATCCAATGACCCCTCAGGTGCGTTTCCTGATTTGAAGTATGCCAAGTCGGCATCTGTCAAACCAGATGAGGATGTCCTGGCTTTTGCTCGTCCCCTTGAATATTTGATTTACAAAGAATCCGACCCTCGTCAGGCGGTAAGGTTGGTCGATCCAGATCAGTTCTTTGAGGCGAGCTACACGGAAACGCTGGAGCAGATGATTGCTCATGTCGTGGCGGAAGAGGGACCGGTTCTGGACACGGCGCTTGCAAGGCGCATTGCCCGCGCTCATGGCTGGGTACGAACCGGCTCACGGATACGTGATCGCGTTGACCAAATTGCCCGGGCGCGATTCCGCTCACATGAAGAGGAACAGACAGGAGTCTTTTTCTGGCCGACTCATATCGAGTCGGATGCCAGTGTCGTCTTTCGTAAGCCCGGCGATGAAGACACCACGAGAGGGCTATCTGAAATCTGCCTGCCAGAACTACGTGCTTTGGTTGACGAGATGGCGCAGCGGGGGCACGAAGGAGAGGCCCTAATATATGCGGTCGCGAAGGAAGCTGGTGTAAGCAAGCTTGCTCATGCTGGACGTCAACGGATTGAGAGGGCCGTACGTCTAATGGCGGAGTAAACGAGAAACAAGGGGGCCGTGAAGGTCCTCTTACTTCTGGGAAACTGAACGTGCCCTTGCTCTGAGAAGCGTAGAGTACAAATGCGTTTTTTATGGGCTAACTGATGTTTCGGTTACGAAATGCGCAGGTGATTCAGGCAACGCTAGGAGTTATATTAATGTGCCGTCATATGAACGTTATGGAGAGTCGTGATGGGTTGGAAAGGGACTGTACGTTCGCTGCAAGCGTCTGCGCGGCGATCGGAACGAAACGCTCATCGCCGTCAGCGCGAACTTGAAAAGCGACAGAAAGAGTACGCAAAGATGGAAGCGCTGGAGCAAGCAGCGTATGAATGTGAGGTTTACGAAAATCACGTAGACATCCTCCTTTCGATGCACAAGGAATGTGCCGAGCCCGTAAAATGGAAGCGACTTCTCTCCAACCCTGAACCTGGACAGCCACTCAAAAGCAATACTCTCGAGCAAGAAGCTACGCATGCGGCCGCTACATATCACCCCAATTTCTGGGCTCGGCTCTTCAAGCTAGAGGCTCGTCAGCGTATAGCCCTGGTAGGCAAGATTGGCGCCGCGAAGGCGGAAGACGAAAGGCGATATCAGGCTCAGCTTGATGGATGGAAAACTGCCCATACCGAGTGGGCAGAGGAGAGGGACATTGCTATCCGTATCCTTGATGGTGATCGTCAGGCCAAGCTAGATGCCATCGAAGCTTTCGAGTCGTTTGCAGAAATATCACACCTCGGCTCAGCTATTCAGATGATTGTTCATGAAGGTGGTGTCCTAGAAGCCAAAGTCGCTATCCATGGCTCCGACGTGATTCCTGCCGAAATCAAATCTCTACTCAAAAGCGGCAAGTTGTCGACCAAAGCTATGCCAGTTGGTCGGTTCAACGAACTCCATCAGGACTACGTGTGCAGCTGCGCGCTGCGAGTAGGTCGAGAGTTGTTGGCAATCCTGCCGGATGACCTGGTCATCGTCACCGCTCTTGACAATGTGCTCAACAGCTCGACAGGTCATATGGAGGAACAGCCAATTCTGAGTGTTGCGTTCTCTAGGTTAACTGTTGACGGACTTAACCTCGAAACCATCGATCCATCTGATGCTATGAGGAATTTTGTCCATAACATGAGTTTCAAGAAGGGCGCCGGATTTTCGGCCGTTCCTGCCCTTGATGCTCAGCGCTTCGCCGTAACCATCTAACGCCTAAGGCAATCCATACATAAGGACGCTCATGACCCCTCCATCTCAACCTGTCCGCAAGGTACTTCGAAAAAAAGTAGCTGAAGAATTCACCCCTTTCGACGTTGTTATCACCGCGATTAACTGCACAACAGACGGTGCCGATTTTGTGATCGGAGGTGCTAAGTTTCCGGACCGGAAAGAGACGTTGACTATTGGAACATCTGTTCTAGTCGACGCCGGTAGCGACGGTTATTTACAACTAAGGCTCATGGGCAGCAGTTACAGCGAAGCAGATGTTTTGCTTACTGGCGTGTCGATTCAGGCTCAATTGTTCGGTAGCATCGAAATCGAGAGTCAACAAACCTCGTTTACACCCCAAGATATAGCCAGGATTCAGCAGGGGTTTAAGCAGGTACTCGATGAGTTAAAGAGCAATGCCGATGTTAGCGCACAACAATTTGCGATACTGAAAAACCAACTGGATACGGCTGCACAGGCAGCTAACCGTCTTAGCCGAAAAGATTGGGTTATTTATTTTCTAGGTATCCTGGCGTCGGTCACCATTTCGGCTGGCTTCTCTTCAGATGCTGCGAAAGCGTTGATGCACGCGGTAGATCATTCGGTCGGGCAAGGGGCTGTGTTTGTCATTCGTCTTCTAGGCAAGATTTGAGTTAAATCGTCGACAGCGCCTAACGGGTTCTGTCGACGGTTGACGCAGAGGCCTCAATAGCGCATTTCCACCGCCACATAAGCCCCAATCCCATCCCCTGGATACAACGACGCCGTATCCTGCCCCTTCGCGTCATACAACGGCTGCACCGCCGTCACGTATTTCTGATTGGTCAGGTTCTTCAAATCCAGCGACACCTTCCAGTCCTTGCTCGGCGTTTCATACCCCACGTTCGCCCCGAAGATTGTGTAGGAGGGCGCATAGAAGCTGTTCGCATAGTCCACCGCCGTACGCGAAGCCGATTGCACATTCACCCCGGTATAGAGTAAGCGTCCGAACTACACCGCCTTGCATCTCAGACCTTAATCCCCTTTAACCGCTGATTGACGCGCTCACACTCAAAAACTGCGAAATTGCACCCCACTTGACCACCCATTTGCGTTGCAACTGACCAATCATTTGCATTCGAAGTGATCAGGACTCTCGGCTCTGTAGGGTAAGAGCGTGGCTAAAAGCAGACCGTAGGTTTGGCCAGTCAACGGGGCTCATTGAGCGCCGCTCTTTTCCTGTTCAAGCCGACAAACAGGGGGGCAATGAAACGGGAAATCGTAGGCTAAGGCGCGAAGTTTTCGTGGCTATCTATTCCATGCAGCGAATCGATCAGCGGGCAGCTAACCGTCCCGTGGCTCGCGCAACAGTCATCAACCAACTGCGCCAGGACCAACTCGATCCGCCGCAGATCCGCAAGTTTCCCCCGCACGTCTTCGAGCTTCTGCTCGGCGTGCACACGCGCATCATTGCAGTGCGTACCGTCATCGAGCCGCAACAGTCCGGCCACTTCATCGAGGCTGAAGCCCAGCCGTTGTGCGGACTTCACGAATTTCACCCGTGCAATATCCGCCTCGCCGTAGCGACGAATGCTGCCGTAGGGCTTGTCCGGTTCGGGCAACAGCCCTTTGCGTTGATAGAACCGAATGGTTTCCACGTTAACCCCGGCTGCCTTGGCAAAGACGCCAATGGTCAGGCTTTCCGCAGTGTTTTTCATACCGCTTGACTCCGTACCTGACTACGGAAATAACCTTAACCCATCGATCAAACATTCGAAAGGTTGAACCCATGTCTGAATCACAAAAGGGCCGTGGTGCACTCCTCGCTGGAGGTCTGGCGGCGATCCTTGCGTCCACCTGCTGCCTGGGCCCGCTGGTGCTAATTGCCCTGGGCTTCAGCGGCGCCTGGATCGGTAATCTCACCGTTCTGGAGCCCTACCGCCCGTTTTTCATCGGCGCGGCATTGTTGGCGCTGTTCTTCGCTTACCGGCGCATTTTCCGCCCGGCTCAAGCCTGCAAACCCGGTGAGACCTGCGCAATTCCGCAGGTACGAACTACCTACAAGTTCATTTTCTGGCTCGTGATGGCACTCGTGCTGGTCGCGCTCGGTTTCCCCTACATCCTCCCGTTGTTTTACTGATCAGGCAGGAGTCTCCCATGAAAAAGCTGTTTGCCGCTCTCGCGCTCATTGCCGTGGTTTCCCCGGTGTGGGCCGCCATCCAAACCGTCACCCTGTCGGTACCGGGCATGACCTGCGCCGCCTGTCCGATCACGGTCAAGAAAGCGCTGACCCAGGTCGAGGGCGTGACCAAGACCGAGGTGAGTTTCGAGAAACGCGAAGCCATCGTGACCTTCGACGATGCCAAGACCAACTCCGAGGCCCTGACCAAGGCGACCGAGGATGCCGGCTATCCATCTACCATCAAGCAATAGGAGGAAATACCAATGAGAAATCCTCTCAATCTGTTCACGCGGATCGGTGACAAAGCCAGTTCCGTCGGTGTGCTGGTTTCAGCCCTAGGCTGCGCCGCGTGTTTTCCTGCTCTGGCTAGCTTAGGCGCTGCAATCGGTCTGGGCTTTTTGAGCCAGTGGGAAGGCCTGTTCATCACCACGCTACTGCCCTTGTTTGCGGCCCTGGCGCTGCTCGTCAATTCCCTTGGCTGGCTCAAACATCGGCAGTGGCAGCGAACTGCACTCGGCCTGATAGGCCCTGTCCTGGTCTTGGCTGCGGTGTTTTTGATGCGGGCTTATGGCTGGCGGAGCGGTTGGCTGCTCTATATCGGTCTGGCCCTCATGCTTGGGGGCTCGATCTGGGATCTCGTGTCGCCCGCCCACCCCCGTTG